>NZ_LEKE01000101.1:0-6515 GCF_001029585.1 Rhodococcus sp. ARP2
GTGGTGGGTGAGGTGGGGGTGGTGGTCGATGAGGTGGTGGTGTTGGAGGGGGTGCGGAGGTCTCTTGCGGGGTTCATGGTGCCGTCGGTGGTGGTGGTGTTGGGGGAGTTTCCGGTGACGGTGCATGGGAAGTTGGATCGTAAAGCCCTCCCGGACGTCAACTTCGAACCTCAATCGCTGCAGTATGTTGCGCCGCGAACGCCGGTCGAGGAGACGGTTGCCGCAATCTTCGATGATCTGTTGGGAACGTCGACGGTGGGCGTGTACGACGATTTCTTTGCCCTTGGTGGGAACTCTCTGAGTGCAGTCAGGTTGGTTGCGCGAGTGAATTCTGTTCTCGGCGAACGGATCGACATCCGCGACGTCTTCGATGCTTCTACCGTTGCAGCGCTGGCCGAGTTGGCGCAGTGTCGCGGAGGAGAGGGGGCCAAGCCGGCGTTGAGGCCGCGGGGTGCGACGACGGATATCCCACTTTCGCCGGCGCAGGAGCGAATGTGGTTTGCGAATCAGTTCGACCCCGAGTCCGCCGCCTACAACGTCGCGTGCGCGTTGAGGCTCGACGGCACAGTGAATCTGAGTGCACTTCACGCGGCATTTGTCGACGTCGTCGAGCGGCACGAGTCCTTGCGCACTGTTTTTCCTCTCACTGACGACGGCCCGCGTCAAGTGATCATGTCTACCTCACAGGTGGTATCGGATCTCGCACCGATACTTGTGCAGGGAGAGGAAGAGCTGCGCGAGCGTTGCCGGCAGATCGTTTCGGATGGTTTCGACGTCATGCAGCAGGTCCCGATGCGCGCCACCTTGTTGCGGCGAGACGACCAGGTCCACTCGCATGTCCTGGTGATCGTGATTCACCACATCGCCGCCGACGGATTCTCCACGGTACCGCTGGCCCGAGATCTCATGAGCGCATACACCTCCCGTGTGAGCGGTGAGGCTCCTCGGTGGGCGCCGCTCGAGATCCAGTACGCCGACTATGCGTTGTGGCAACGTGGTTGGTTGGGTTCGGAATCCGACTCTCGGTCTTTGATCTCGAAACAGCTCGCCTATTGGGTCGAGAATCTTGCGGGTGCACCGGAAGTTCTCGACATTCCGACCGATCGACCGCGCGGTGATGTGCGTTCGCTTCGACGCGGACGGATTCGGTTCGCGTTCAGTCCGGAGGTTCATGCCGGTGTGGTTGCCCTGTCGCGCAAACACAACGCCACCGTCTTCATGGTTGTGCATGCCGCCTTGGCAGTGCTGCTGGCGAGGCTCAGCGATGAGGAGGACGTAGCCGTCGGAACTCCCATCGCCGGGCGTGGGGAGCGCGAACTCGACGACCTGGTGGGCATGTTCGTCAACACGTTGGTCTTGCGCACTGCAGTGGACCGCGGCGCGACTTTCGGGGAGTTCCTCGACCAGGTCCGAGGCGTAGATCTGAGCGCCTTCACTCATGCCGACGTGCCGTTCGAACGAGTCGTCGAGATAGTGAATCCTTCACGTTCGACGGCATACTCGCCCCTGTTTCAAGTCATGTTGGAGTTCCAAGACATCGAGCGACCGACACTGGAACTTCCCGACCTGCAGGTGACCGACGTGGGTGTCGAGATCGACACCATCACCTTCGATCTGCAGTTGACGGTGGCGCAGAACACTGGCACCGCCGGTGAATCGGATGGTATTGGTGCTGAATTCGGATATGCCGCAGATATTTTCGACGAGGAAACAGTAGGGGGCTTCGTCGACCGCCTGCAACGGATTCTCGAGTACGTCACCACGGATCCGCAATCGCGGATCGGAGATATCGATATCCTCGACGCCCGTGAGTCAGCCGAACTGGTACCCGTGCGAGGTGTGATCTCCACCGCTGTTCAAACCCTTCCCGATTTGCTCACGACAGCAACAGATATGGCGACCGCCCAGGATCCCGGCGCCGTCGCGCTGGTGTTCGAGGAACGTGAAGTGACCTATCTCGAACTAGACGCACAGTCGAATCGATTGGCCCGCATGCTGATCGAATCCGGAGTGGGTCCCGAAACGGTGGTGGCGATGTGTCTCCCACGCTCCGTCGAGTCCGTTCTGGCGGTGTGGTCCATTGCCAAGACAGGTGCAGCATTCCTTCCCGTGGACCCGGGACTTCCTGCTGCACGTATCGAGTACATGCTGGGCGACTCCGGTGCAGCGTGGGGGATAACGACCCGAGCTCACCACGCAGCATTGTCCGGCCTCGTGCCGTGGCTGGTCCTCGACGATGCCGGTTTCGAGGAACGGCTGTGGGCGTACTCGCCATCGAAAGTCACCGACGCGGATCGGAAGGCACGGATTCGAATCGACAATCCGGCCTATCTGATCTACACCTCGGGATCAACGGGAACACCCAAGGGTGTGACGGTCACTCATCGCGGGTTGAGCAACTTTGCTCTCCAGGAGCGCGAGACATTCGCCGCCACGACCCGATCCAGAACTCTGCACTTCGCTTCGCCGAGTTTCGACGCTTCGGTTCTCGAACTCATGTTGGCCGTTGGTGCGGGATCCACGATGGTGATCGTGCCACCGACCGTCTACGGCGGGTCGGAGCTGGCGGCGTTACTGGAGCGCGAGCGCGTCACCCATTGTTTTGTGACTCCGGCGGCTTTGGCGTCCGTCGCCCCAGACGGACTCACCACTGTCGGTTGTGTCGTGACAGGTGGGGAGGCCTGCCCGCCGGAATTGGTGGCCCGCTGGGCGCCGGGCAGAAAGATGTTCAACGCCTACGGTCCTACCGAGGCAACTGTGGTGTCGAGCATCAGTGCGGCACTGGCTCCGAACGACCCGGTCACCATCGGCGCACCTACTCGCGGATTCAGCGAGGTAGTGCTGGACTCGCGTCTGAGAGCGGTGCCGGTAGGTGTCGTGGGAGAGTTGTATCTTGCCGGACCGGCTCTCGCTCGCGGCTATCACCGGCGATCCCCGTTGACCGCCACGCAGTTTGTCGCAGATCCCTTCGGTGCGCCGGGAACGCGGATCTATCGCACGGGTGATCGCGTGCGGTGGACGCCCGACCGACAGCTGGAGTATCTCGGGCGCACCGATGCCCAAGTGAAGGTCCGTGGGTTCCGCATCGAACTCGGGGAAGTCGAGGTGGCACTGCAGACGCACCCGCGCGTGGCCCAGGCGGTGACGGGCGTCTGGAACGGCGACGGCAGGGATCGGTTGAACGGCAGGGATCGGTTGATCGGATACGTGGTTCCCGATCGCGGAGCGAGTGTCGATCCGCGAGACGTCCTCGCGCATGCAGGCAAGCGTCTGCCGTCGTACATGGTGCCTGCGGCGGTTGTGGTGCTCGACGCACTTCCGCTGACGGTTCACGGAAAACTGGACCGCGCAGCGCTTCCCGCACCCGATTTCTCGTCCACGGCCACACCCGACCGGACACCGCGAACGGAAACCGAGAATCTTCTTGCCGCTCTGTTCGCGCAGGTTCTCGGCCTGGACACCGTAGGAGTGCACGATTCGTTCTTCGAGTTCGGTGGAGACAGCATCATGTCCATCCAATTGGTGGCCCGCGCTCGCGATGCTGGTGTGATCATCTCGCCCCGAGACGTATTCGACCACAAATCTGTTGCCGCGCTCGCCGAGTCGGCGCACGTGGAGCAGGACGGTCCTGATGTGCTCGCGGAGCTACCGGGGTCCGCTGTCGGAACTGTTCCACTGAGCCCGGTGGCGCAGTGGATGCTCGACCGTAGCAGTGGCGGGCTGCGTGGCGGTGAATTGAAACGGTTCTCCCAGGCGCTCTTGCTGACAGCTCCCGCTGATCTCACCCAGGACCTCCTTGTCCGTGGTGTCCAGGAGTTGCTGGACCGCCACGGAATGCTGCGAGCACGCTTGGACGAGAGCGACCGGGTCATGGAAGTCCTACCACCCGGCTCGATCTCGGCCGAAGGACTGATCCATCGAGTAGCTGTCGGTTCGGTGGACGACGAACGTTTCAGGGCCTTGGCGTCGGGAGAGCTCGAGGCCGCTGCCGACAGCTTGGATGCCGCCGCGGCTGACATGGTGCGCGTGATCTGGTTCGACCTGGTCGACAAACCCGACTTGTCGAACCAGCGGGGCCGACTACTTGTGGTGATTCATCACCTGGTTGTCGACGGCGTCTCGTGGCGCATTCTGGTCACCGACCTGGCGACGGTGACAGCACAACTCCGGGCCGGTGTCACGCCCGAACTGCCACAGATCGGAACGTCGTTCCGGCGGTGGGCGCACGGGCTTGTCGAGCACGTGGGCGATCGGAGCGTCGAACGGGACATGTGGAAAACGATCCTTGACGGCGATGACCCGCTGATCGGTTCGCGCCCACTCGATCCCACGATCGACGTCGACGGCACGGTCGACACCGTCACAGTGGACATCGCGCCTCCAGTGACCAGGAACCTACTCACCACGGTTCCTGCGGCATTTCACGCCGGCGTGAACGACGGACTCCTCACTGCTGTTGCGTTGGCCTCGATGGAGTGGCGACGACGCCGCGGTATGGATACCGCTGCCGCCCTGGTCACGCTCGAAGGACACGGCCGCGAGGAAGGAGCGGTTCCTGGCGCAGACCTCGCGCGCACCGTTGGTTGGTTCACCACGCTCTACCCGGTGCGCGTGGACCTCGGCGGACTCGACGTCGACGACGCACTGGCAGGTGGCGCCGACGCCGGACGGGCTCTCAAAGCCGTCAAGGAATACGTGCGTGCGATCCCCGATCATGGAATCGGATTCGGGATGTTGCGCTACCTGTCGGGCGAGAGCGAACCACTCGGCCGATTCCGTTCTCCTCAGATCAGTTTCAACTATCTGGGCCGGATCAGCTCCTCTGACGGAACACAGGACTGGCTGCCGGTGGAGGGCAATCGAAAGCTCGGCGGAACCCAGAATCGGTCCATGCCTGTGGCGTCCGTGATCGACATCAACGCGGCGGTTGAGGACCATGTCGACGGGCCCTGCCTGACAGCATCTTTCACCTTTCCCCGCGGAGTGCTCGACAGGTCTGACATCGCGGAGTTCGCGGAACTGTGGCGTCGTGCGCTCGACGGACTCACCGCGCACGCGTCGCGACCTGATGCGGGCGGTCTGACGCCGTCGGACATTCCCCTGGTCTCGGTCGACCAACAACAGATCGAACGCTGGGAGAACGACTTCCCCGGATTGCACGATGTCTGGTCGGTGTCGCCCCTTCAGGCCGGGCTGATGTTCCATGCCTCACTGGCGGCTACGTCGACGGACGTCTACACAGCGCAGTTGTGCGTCGAGCTCGAAGGAGCGGTTGATTCCGAGCGTTTGCGCGGCGCTGCTGCCGGACTATTGGCAAACCACCCGAATCTGTGTGCAGCGTTCGTCTACGACGCACACGGCCTACCGGTGCAGTTGATTGTCGACGATGCAGTGATTCCCTGGACCGAGGTCGACCTGAGTGATTGCGGATCGGCAACCGAAGCAGAGCTGGAGCGCCGCCTCGACGAGGATCGCAGTGCACCCTTCGACCTCGCCTCGCCGCCACTGCTTCGGCTGACGTTGCTGCGAACCTCGCCGTCGAGGTGTGTGTTGGTGGTGACAAACCATCACATCGTTCTCGACGGTTGGTCGATGCCGTTGTTGGTGCGCGAACTGCTGATGAGATACGCGGACGACAGTCTCCCGGTCGAGAGCGTCCCGGCCGATCAGCCCCAGACTCCGTCGTACCGCACCTATCTGGAATGGTTGGCGCACCGCGACATCGAGACCTCGCTCGCGGTCTGGGAGGACGCCATGGAAGGCGTCGACGAGCCGACGTTGTTGGCGGCTTCGGCGCCGACCGCCGATCAGGTGGTACCCGAAGAGGTCACCGTCGATCTGCCGGATTCGGTGCTCGACGGACTCGGTGCGCTCGTCCAGCGGAGCGGGATCACGATGAACACGGTGATCCAAGCGGCGTGGGGTGTCCTGTTGTCTCGAATGCTTTCCCGCGACGACGTAGTCTTCGGCGTCACAGTCTCGGGCCGCTCACCTGAATTGCCTGGTGTGGAAAACATGATGGGGCTGCTGATCAACACATTGCCTGTCCGCGTGCAACTGGATCCAGACGAGACGTGTGCACAGCTGTTCGCTCGACTACAAGGCGAGCAGACAGATCTGCTCGATCATCACTATGTCGGACTCGGCGCGATTCAATCTGCCGTAGGGACAGGCAATTTGTTCGACACACTGTCGGTCTTCGAGTCGTATCCAATCGATACCTCGGGGATGGACGGGAACACCGACATAGCCGGTATGCGCGTCACCGCTGTGAATGCCCGCGACGCCACGCATTACCCGCTCACCGTGCTGTCGGTCGCGGAACCGACGCTGCAGGTGAGCCTGCGGTATCAGCCGGCGGCATTCGACCGCGCCGCGGTCGGCACCATTGCACAGCGAATGTCGCTGATTCTTGCCGCCTTTGCAGCGAACGCGGATACACCGGTCGGTGAGGTCGACGTGTTGGTCGCGGGTGAGCGCGGGTTGGTGGTGGGTGGTTGGGATGGTGTGGGGGT
>NZ_LEKE01000069.1:0-6496 GCF_001029585.1 Rhodococcus sp. ARP2
CCGGCGCCGGCGCCGGTGACGGCGGCAACTTTGCCTTCCAAGCTCAGTGATTGTGTCATGTCGTGCTCCTTCGATCCGGTCTGCCGGGTAGGTACAGCAAAATTAGTATTCATTCTAATTTGAAGTCGAGAGTTCGGCAGTCTTTCCGAAAAAATCATTCGAGCGAAATCAGAATTAGTTCTAGTTTTGAGCAGAAGTTTGACCAACTGAGGAGCAGTCTCACTCAGCGGGAGCGGTGATCTGGGTCACGAGCGCTGCATGCCACCTTGGGTCGACGCGGCGATCCCACCGCGTACGCGTTTGCGTCACCACCGATCCGCTCAGTTCTCGGCCGCACTCGTCGGCTCCAGGGTCGGATAGTTCTCACCGAAAACGCAGTACGGTCGGCCCCGAATTCACCGGGCCGGACATCAAGGAAGGCACCAGCAGTGTCACTGAATTTGGCAGATCTATACGAGGGCATTTCGGATCTGATTCCGGACCGCACGGCGCTCGTGTGCGATGGCCGTCGTCGCACCTACGTCGAACTGGACGAGGGATCGAACCGCATTGCCCGCCACTTGGCGAGTGTCGGTGTCGGGCCGGGCGATCACGTCGCTCTGCACATGCGCAACAGCGTCGAGTTCGTCGAGAGTTTGCTCGGCTGCCTCAAGATTCGTGCGGTCCCGATCAACGTCAACTATCGCTACGTCGACGCCGAACTGACCTACCTGTACAACGATTCGCAGTCGGTGGCACTGATCGTGGACGAGGAGTTCGTTTCCGTCGTGGAGACGGTTCTCCCGGCCGCGCCCGGCATCAAGCACGTCGTTGTCGTCGGCGAGTCAGCCGTCCGCGATATCGAAGGCGTCGACGTCGTTCGATTTGCCGACGCTGCCGCGGAGCAGCCCGCCACTCGTGACTTCGCGCCCCGCAGCAACGACGACCTCTTTGTCATCTATACCGGCGGCACGACGGGTATGCCCAAGGGTGTCATGTGGCGTCATGAAGACTTCTACTTCGCGGCGCTCACCGGCGGAAATCCGTTCGGTCCGCCGCACACGACCGCAGAGGCTCTGTTCGCCGCGGTGCCGAACGTCCCCGCGATGAACATGCTCAGTACCGCACCCCTGATGCATGGTGCGGCGTCGTACTCGCTGTTCACCGGATTCTTCATGGGCGCCAATGCAATTCTCATGGCGCGGTTCGACGCGAAGACGACCCTGCAGCTCGCCGGGAGTGAGAAGGCCGTCTCCATCACCGTCGTCGGAGACGCGATGGCCCGTCCGCTCGCAGACGAATTGGCAGCAAACGCAGCAGATTACGACCTCGGCACGGTCGGCATGGTCTCGTCCGGCGGGGCCTTGTTCTCGCTCTCACTGCGGGAGCAGCTCAAGTCGATACTTCCGAACCTGGTGGTCCGCGACGGATTCGGCTCCTCGGAGTCGGGCGTCGACGGCAATCTCGAAATCGGCGAAGACGGCCTGATGCGCATCGCCGCTCGCGACGAGACCCGCGTCGTGGACGAAAGGATGCGGCCGCTGGAGCCGGGATCGCCCGAGACCGGTTACATCGCTCGCAGTGGTCACGTGCCGGTCGGTTACTTCAACGATCCGGTCAAGACCGCGGCTACGTTCCCGGTGATCGACGGGGTGCGGATGTCGGTGCTCGGCGACGTCGGGCGCGTGGAAGCCGACGGCTCGATCGTCCTGCTGGGGCGTGGTTCTCAGTGCATCAACACCGGCGGGGAGAAGGTGTACCCCGAAGAGGTCGAGCAGGCACTCAAGAGTCACCCGGCGGTGCTCGACGCTCTGGTCGCGGGAATTCCGGATGCGAAGTTCGGTGAGCGCGTCGCTGCGGTCATCACGACCCGAGAAGGTTTCGACGTTCCGGACGCTGCCGAGATCGGTGAGCATTGCGCGTCGCAGGTCGCTCGGTACAAAGTGCCGCGCACCGTCATGAACGTTCCGTCGATCAGGCGTTCTCCCAGCGGAAAGGCCGACTATCGCTGGGCCAAGGCCACTCTCGCCGAGCAAGTTTCCTAGTCCGGCCGGAGCCATCCAGCGCGTTTGTGAGGGACGCGTTGGATGGCTCCGGTGCTCTAGCCTGTCACCGTCAGAACCAGCAGAGCGACGTTGAGTGCAACGATCAAGCCGGCCGCAATCCATGCCGCGACGGTCGTGAACGGGGCATTGCGCGCGTCGCCCATGAGTTCGGGGTCCGAGGTCATTCGCACCAGCGGGATGATCGCGAAGGGGATGCACAGGCTCAAGACCACTTGGCTGAGCACGAGTGCCAGCGTCGGGTCGACGCCGAGTCCGAGCACGATCAGTGCCGGGATGAGAGTGACGATTCGGCGTGTGATCACCGGAATGCGAATGGCCAGAAGACCATGCATGATCTCGGCGCCGGCCGCGCACCCCACGGAGGTCGACGCGAGTCCGGAGGCGAGGAGTCCGATCGCAAACACCACGGCTACACCCGGACCGAGTGAATTCTCGATCGCGGCATGCGCGCCGTCGATGGTGTCGGTGCCGGGTACTCCGCGCAGCGCCGAAGCGGCCAGAAGCAGCATGCCGATGTTCACGCCACCGGCGATGATCAACGCGACGACGACATCCCAACGGGTGACTTTGAGTAGTCGCTGCAACCGTGGCCCGGGTTTGATGTGGCCGTGGCGATCACGTGCCAATGCGGAGTGAAGGTAGATCGCGTGCGGCATGACCGTTGCTCCGAGCATGCTGGCGGCGAGCAGTACGGTCTCGGTTCCTTCGAAGCGGGGGACCAACCCGGCGACGGCTTCGGTGCCGGAGACGTCGGTGAAGGCGAGCCCGGTCAGGAAGCCGATGGTGATGATGGCCAGCAATCCCATGACCACGAACTCGAAAGTGCGCTGTCCGCGCCGACTTTGGATCGTCAGGATCACCATCGACACGCATCCGGTGATCAACCCGCCGAGGAAGAGCGGGATGTTGAACAGCAGGTTGAGTGCGATTGCGCCGCCGATGACTTCGGCGACGTCGGTTGCGATCGCCATCATCTCGGCCTGGAGCCAGAAGGCGCGGCGGTTGTTCTTACGCAGGCGCTGACCCAGCATTTCGGGCAAGGATCTGCCGGAGACCAGCCCGAGTTTCGCGGACAGGTACTGCACCAGCACGGCCATTGCATTGGCGAGTACCAGTACCCAGATGAGGAGGTAGCCGTACTTCGCGCCGGCGGTCAGGTTGGCGGCGACGTTACCCGGATCGACGTACGCGATTGCCGCGACGAACGCCGGACCGAGCAGGGCGATGGATCTTCCCGTAGGTCGTCGGCGCGGAGTCGTCGGCTCTTGCGTACTGGTGCTCATCGGTCTCCTGGTCACACGTGCTCGGACCTGTTGGTTCGAATATGTGAACTATAGAGTTCGGGGAGCCGAACTTTCAACAGCTGTGCGCGGTCAGCGACCGCAGAGGGTCCCTAACCGCGCACAGGGGGTTAGGCAGTCACCCCGGCGGCCAGGAGAGCGCGGGCCTCGGGTCGGCCGTCGAGGAGGGCGTTGGTACGCAGTTCGACCTTCCACTCGCCGTCGGTCTTGATCAGCTCCCAGCGGTTCGCGGTGATGCGGAGGACCTTGAACCCCGTCGGGTTCTCGGGGTCCTTGATGACCAACTGCGAATGGCAGGTCGCGACGGCCTTGTTGCCGTCGATGCGGATGTGCGCGGGCGTCATCATGTGAGCCGCGCCGTTCATGATCCAGTTCTGGTGAGAGGCGCTGTGAACCATCGCGCGCAGTTCGCCGCGGCCGTGCATCGCGCCGGTGTCGACGTCGTAGACACCGTCCTCGAGCCACAGGTTCGCGACCTCGTCGGCTGATCCACTGTCGACGGCAGGGCTGTACGTGGTCAGCAGTTCGGTGATCGCGAGCTTGTCCTCGAGCAATTCCACTCGGGCGAGCAGAGATTCGATCAGGGCGGTCGAGTCGGTCATCGGTACGTCCTTTGCATTGGATTGTCGGCAAATCAGGAAGTGGTGAAAGAAGAGCCCTCGGCGAGGGCGATTCGGTGAAGTTCTTCGAGTTGTTCGCAGTAGTGCTCGACGCTTCGAGCGCCGACCGAGCAACTGGCTATGGTCGCCCCGGCGTCACGGACGCGTGTCAAGGCGCGAAGGGCGGATTCGCGATTGCCGAGGGGGTCGAGCGGAGCACCGGCGGGAAGCACTACGTCGAATCCGTCGGGGAGCGTCGTGGCGTCGAGCATTTCCTTCAGTTCGGAGAATCGCAGCCCGAACGGCACCCACCCGTCGCCGTGTGTGGTGGCCCGGCGCAACGATCTCTTGGTCCGGCCGCCGATCCAGAGGGGCACACGTTTCTGGACGGCATGGGGTTCGACGACAAATCCGGAGTAGTCGTAGAACTCGCCGTGATACTCCGGAGACGGAGTCGACAGTGATACTCGAAGTGCTGCCAGAGCGTCGTCGGCACGTGCTCCTCGGTCGACGAACGGAGCATTTATGAGATCGAATTCTTGTTTCAGGGTCCCCACTCCGAGACCGAGTATCAGGCGTCCGTTGCAGACGCGATCAAGCGTTCCGTAGCGCTTGGCGATCTCGAGGGGGTGGTGATAGCCCAGTACCAGCACCTGCGTCGCCAGGAGGATCTGCGACGTGCGTGCGGCCAGGTAACCCAGCGTGGCGAGCGGATCCCAATAGGTTCCGCCGCGTTCGGTGGCAATTTCTTCGGGAACCGCCACGTGTTCACTGCAGGTCAGATGATGGAAACCGAGTCGATCCGCCGTGGCAGCCACTGTGGCGATCTCGCCGATGTCAGCACTCGCCTCCCACTCCGAACGCGTGCTCGGGTGCTGAATCAGGACCGGCGTGACGATTCCCAGGTGCATCGGGCGTTTATAGCGCTCCCACCGACGCGGCGGCGGGTGAATTACCGCTGATCGGGATCGAAACGACCGATTCACTTTCCAGAAACTGTGACCTGGGTTATAGTCGGTAGAATCAATTCCAGTTTTCGGGAGGCGTCCATGACCATCGTTGACATGAACGACACACTGTCCACCGTCCAGAACGCCGCCGGGCAACCCAAAAAGGATCTGCCGCCGTCGATGGTCGAGCGGATGACATTGATTCTCGACGCCTTCGACGGCCGCGCCGCGCGGCTGACGCTGGAAGAAGTCGCGTGCCGCACTCAGTTGCCGCGGTCCACCGTCCACCGCATTCTCGATCAGCTCGTCAAGCTGGACTGGGTCGATCACGCATCGTTCGGCTACTGCCTCGGGCGCCGCGCGCTCGGCCTCGGTGGTGGCGACGGCGGCCACAGCCAGATCCGCGAAGCCGCAGCACCGCTTCTGCACGAACTGCACCTGCAGACCGGCATGGTCGTTCACCTGTCGGTGCTCGACGGACGCGAGAGCGTCTACCTCGACAAGGTCGGCGGACGATTCGCCGCGGCGCTGCCGTCCCGCGTCGGCGGCAGAGTGCTCGCTCATTCGACGGCCGGCGGCAAGGCGATGCTGGCATGGATCGACCCCGAGCGCGTCGACGCTCTGTTCGGGTCGGCACTTCCCCGCTGCACCGAGAACACCATCACCGACGTCGCCGTGCTCCATCAGGAACTGAACCGCATCCGTCAGCGTCGGGGACTGGCTTTCGAACGCGGGGAGTCGGCGCGTGGAGTCGCATGTGTGGCTTCGGCAATTCGCGGACATGAGGGTCCCGTCGGCAGCATCGCGTTGTGTGGTGACATGCGGACCGCTCAGCTCGAGCGAGTTGCTCCGCTGGTCGTCGACGCGGCTCGCGAGGTCTCGCGGACGTTGTACCCCGAACTGGGTGCTCCTCGCCGCGGCCGCAAGACGCCTCCCGTTCCGACCAATACGTTCTCGGCGGAGACGATGGATCGCCTGCTGGCAGCGTCGTCCGACCACTGGATCTGACGTATTTTGATCGACTTGTCTCGCTGATCGGGACGAGTCATAGCAGCTCAGCGGTACTGATGGCACCGTTCGGACCATGACGACTGAACTGAGCTACGAGGGAACCCTGAAGGAACTGCAGACCGATCTCGGTGTGCTCCGGTACCACGAAGCCGGCGACGGCCCGCCGCTCCTGCTGCTGCACGGTTCGGGCCCCGGTGTCACGGGTTGGCGTAATTACCGCGGCGTTCTCGCGGACTTCGCGGAGCACTTCCACTGCTACGTTCTCGAGTTCCCCGGATTCGGCGTCAGCGATCCCGGCCCCGACCACCCGATGATGATGGCGCAGGCATCGGTGGGGATGTTCCTCGACGGCCTTGGCCTCGGACCTGTCCACATGATCGGCAACTCCATGGGCGGCATCGTCGCCACCAAGGTTGCGATCGACGAACCGCACCGGGTGAGCAAGCTCGTCACCATCGGCGGCATGGGCAAGAACACCTTCTCTCCCGGCCCCGGTGAAGGCATCAAACTTCTCATGGAGTTCACCGACAACCCCACCCGCGAAGCTCTGGTCCGGTGGCTGCACTCGATGGTCTTCGACCGCGCGGTCG
>NZ_LEKE01000106.1:0-6464 GCF_001029585.1 Rhodococcus sp. ARP2
GGCCGTCCGGGGCTCATCGCGCGTGAGCTTCAGTGGGACCTGAAATGCGGCCCAGATCACAGATCGCGTAGGTTCGCGAAGCATGGCTAACGAGAATGCAAACGCTGTCCCCGAGCCCAAGGATGCGTCGACCGTCATCTTGGTGCGCGATGCCGAATCCGGGATCGAGATCTTCCTGCTTCAACGAGTACAGGGGATGGCGTTTGCCGGGGGCATGACGGTCTTCCCCGGCGGAGGCGTCGACAAGTCCGATGCGACGGCAGAGGTCGAGTGGGCCGGACCGTCGGTCGAGTGGTGGGCCGAGCGGTTCAGCACGGACGTGGCTCGGGCGAAGGCTCTCGTCTTGGCTGCGGTGCGGGAAACGTTCGAGGAGTGCGGCGTCCTACTCGCCGGACCGACCGCGGACACCGTCGTCGCGGACACGGCCGGCTACGCCCAGGACCGAGTAGCTCTCGAAAAGCACGAGCTGTCGTTCAGCGATTTCCTGAAGAAGGAGAACCTGGTCCTGCGAACGGATCTGCTGCGGCCGTGGGCGAACTGGATCACGCCGGTGGGCGAGACCCGCCGCTACGACACGCGCTTCTTCGTCGCAGCGTCACCGACCGGACAGATCGCGGACGGGGTCACCTCCGAGGCCGCCGAGGTGCGTTGGCAGAGCCCGCAGGACGCGCTGGCGCATTGGCGGGAGGGTGGCAGCATCCTGTTGCCGCCGACGTGGAGTCAGCTGACCGAATTGGCCAAGTTCAGTTCGGTGGCGGAGATACTCGCAGCCGAGCCGGAGATTCCCGTCATCCTGCCTACGTTGATCACCGACGAGGAGACTCTGCGCGTCGAGTTCCCGAATCAGGACGGTTACTACGTCGCCGGGCCGCATCCGTGGTCGGTCAAGGCGGCAAAGTAACCTCTCGATCATGGCTGAATTTGTGACTCTCGAGGTTTCCGAAGGCATCGGCACCATCCGTCTGGCGCGCCCGCCCATGAACGCTCTGAACCGTCAGGTCCAGGACGAGTTGGCTGCTGCCGCACACGCTGCGACCGTCGACAAGGCAGTCAAGGCCGTCATCGTCTACGGCGGCGAGAAAGTCTTCGCAGCCGGTGCCGACGTCAAGGAAATGGCCGAGATGGATTACGGCCAGATACGTGACGCCATCGGTGGCATGCAGGCCGGGCTCGGCGCCGTGGCGTCCATCCCGAAGCCGACCGTTGCCGCGATCACCGGATACGCACTCGGTGGCGGACTCGAAGTTGCACTCTCGGCCGATCGCCGGATCGTCGGAGACAACGCCAAGCTCGGAGTTCCGGAGATTCTGCTCGGAATCATTCCCGGTGGCGGCGGAACGCAGCGCCTGGCTCGTCTGATCGGACCGGCCAAGGCCAAGGATCTGGTCTTCACCGGCCGTTTCGTCGGGGCTGACGAGGCGTTGGCCATCGGTTTGGTCGACGAGGTCGTCGCTCCCGACGACGTGTACACCGCCGCTCGCACGTGGGCCTCGCAGTTCGTCGGGGGAGCGTCACGTGCGTTGGCTGCTGCCAAGGCAGCCATCGACGAGGGTCTGAACACCGACCTGGAATCCGGGCTCAAGATCGAGCAGCATCTGTTCGCCGGATTGTTCGCGACCAAGGATCAGGCGATCGGCATGGAGTCGTTCATCGCCAACGGTCCGGGCAAGGCCGAGTTCACGGGCGAGTAGGCTCCCCTAAACTAGAACTTGTTCATCTCTTACCAGCGAGTAGGATAGCCGCCATGACAGCCAGCCCGAATGACGACGCAACCGTCACGCCGCCCGCCGCTACCGACACCTCGGTAGTCGACCCCGCGCCGCGGCCGCACGCCACGGCCGAAGAGGTCGAGGCCGCTCGTAAGGACACCAAGCTCGCCCAGGTGCTCTACCACGACTGGGAAGCCGAAACCTACGACGACAAGTGGTCCATCTCGTACGACGAGCGCTGCATCGACTACGCACGTGGTCGTTTCGACGCCGTCGCGGGCGATCAGCCGCTCCCGTACGAGCGCGCCCTCGAACTCGGTTGCGGCACCGGATTCTTCCTCCTGAACCTGATGCAGGGTGGAGTCGCCAAGACCGGTTCGGTCACCGACCTCTCGCCCGGCATGGTCAAGGTCGCACTGCGCAATGCAGAAAGCCTCGGCCTTCCGGTCGACGGCCGTGTTGCCGATGCCGAGACCATTCCGTACGAGGACAACACCTTCGACCTGGTCGTCGGCCACGCCGTGCTGCACCACATTCCCGACGTCGAGAAGTCGCTGCGCGAGGTCCTTCGTGTCCTCAAGCCCGGCGGCCGTTTCGTCTTCGCCGGTGAGCCCACGACTGTCGGTAACTTCTACGCCCGCTGGCTCGGCCGCGCGACGTGGGAAGCAACCACACGCGTGACCAAGCTGCCGTTCCTGGCAGATTGGCGTCGCCCGCAGGAAGAGCTCGACGAGTCCTCTCGCGCAGCAGCGCTCGAAGCAGTCGTCGACATCCACACGTTCGACCCCACCGACCTCGAGAACATGGCGAAGTCCGCGGGAGCCGATCAGGTCCACGCTGCCACCGAGGAATTCGCCGCGGCGCTTCTCGGATGGCCGGTCCGTACCTTCGAAGCAGCTGTTCCGCCGGAGAAGCTCGGTTGGGGCTGGGGACGTTTCGCTTTCGGTGGTTGGAAGACGCTCAGCTGGGTCGACGAGAAGGTGCTCCGCCACGTCGTTCCTCGCGGATTCTTCTACAACGTCATGATCACCGGCGTGAAGCCCGGCAACTGAATTGGGTTATGACTTCACCCTCGGCGACGTCGACTATCTCGGAAGTGATTCCGGCGTAGCTGCCTTGGCCGAGGTGGATCAGCTCGAACTGTCCACGCGTACGCGTCTGGCCGACATCGGCCGGGCGCGTACGCGTTTCGGTGATCACATGCCTGCGCTCGTGGACACCGTCCTGCTTCGACGCAAGGCCGCTTCGAAACTGCCCGGCAGTGATCAGTGGTTGTTCACGGACGACGCGATGCAGCAGGCCACTCCCGGTGTTGTGGCGGCGCACCGCGCGCAGCGTCTGATCGGGCGCGACATCCACGACGTGACGTGCTCAATCGGCGCCGAACTGCATGCCTTGACCGGAGTTGCGCATCGCGTGATCGGCAGCGACATCGATTCCGTTCGCCTGGCGATGGCACAGCGCAATGTGCCGAGCGCAGCGTTGTTGCGGGCCGACGCGCTCCGCCCGACGACACGCGACACCGTCGTACTGGCGGACCCCGCCCGGCGATCGGGCGGTCGCCGCACTCACGATCCGGCAGCGTTGATGCCACCTCTACCGGACCTCATCGAGGCGTACTCCGGCCGTGATCTCGCGGTGAAGTGTGCTCCCGGACTCGATTTCGACAATCTGGGCTGGGACGGGGAAGTCGAGGTCGTCTCGCTCGACGGCGGCGTCAAGGAAGCATGCCTGTGGTCGACGGGACTGGCCGAGTCCGGCATCACGCGTCGAGCTTCGGTGCTTCGCTCCGACGGGAGCGGGTGGGCGATCACCGACGCCGAGGACGACGTGATTCCGGAGCAAGCTCCGGGGGAGTGGATCATCGACCCGGACGGAGCGGTAGTGCGCGCAGGCCTCGTGCGCCACTACGCGGCCAGACACGGCCTCTGGCAGCTCGATCCACGCATCGCTTATCTGACCGGTGACAGCGTCCCTGAGGGAGTTCGCGGATTCCGGATCCTCGAGCAGATCAAGTACTCGGAGAAACTGCTCAAACAGACACTGTCCAAGCGGGACTGCGGTGTGGCCGAAATTTTGGTGCGAGGAGTCGACGTGGACCCGGCAGTGCTGCGTCCACGGCTCAAGCTCAAGGGCTCGCTTGCACTGAGCGTCGTGATCGTGCGGATCGGACGATCGGCGTCGGCCTTCATCTGTGAGGCGTCCCGCTAGCTCACTTGAAGACGAACAGCTCACCGATTGCGCTGGGCGTCAACACTTCGCCCTTGGGGCCGATCGAGGTGCCGACGGTGAAGCCGACTGCTCCCGGCAACGTGTCCTGATCCACCGTCTCACCGGTTTCGGTGTCGAAGGTGATCAGGCTCAGTCCGTTCTCACCCTCACGGACGACGGTGTATCCGGTGTTGCCGGCGGTCTGCGCCGGAACACCCAGTTGCAGAAGGTCTTTACGTTCCCAGGCCAGTTCGGCGTGATCTCCCTCGTCGCGCACGGCAAGGAGGTGGCCCTTGTCGCCGCCGGCGGGAATGATCAAACCGTCGTCGGACGTCGAGGCACTACCGGCCGAGTTGAAGCCGATGTCGTAACTCCACCTGGTGTCACCGGTTTCGGCGTTCACTGCCCAGAGAGATCCGTTGTTGTCGGTGGCGTAGACGGTCTTGCCGTCCTTCGACAGGTCCGGGCTCGACGCCGTTCCACCGGGAAGCGCGTCGGTGGACCACTCGCGGGTGATGGACGGATTGTCGCCGCCCGTGTACTTCATGGCGACCAGATCGGCTGCCTGAGAACTGGGTCCGTAGAAGGTGAAGTAGAACTTGCCGGTGCCCAGGTCCACTGCCGGCGTATTGGCCACCGGGCAGCCGGACGTGCCGAGGAAGCACTCGTTCAAACCCTTGTTGTCGGGAATGAGTTCTGCATTTGCGCCCTGGTCGATCGACGGCGGCGGGATCAGGTCGAACGACGGAACCACTTTGGCGCCGGTCTGCGGGTCGAGCACGTTGATCTGACCCAATTGGGTGATGAACAACAGGTTTCCGTCGCCGGTGAACTGCGACGAGAGAGGAGTGCCCACAACGAGCGTGCGCCAACGCAATTGACCAGTCTCGGTGAAGGACATCATCGCGCCGCTCTCACCGACGTAGACATTGGTGGCCGTGTCGACGATGGGCGTGGACGCGACTACTCCGTCGTTGAGTCGAGCGCACCACTTCTTGCGACCCGTATCCATCTGGAACGAGAAGAGATTGCAGCCGTTCTCGGTGCGGGCGGTGACGAAGCTCTGGCCGTTCGCGGCCACCGAGGCGTACGCGGCAACCGGACCGCCGAGAGGGCGTGACCATGCGAACTCGACATCGCGTGATCCGGTGACCGGGCTCGTGTCGCTGTTGCGGGCGTCGGCATGCATGGCCGGCCAACCCGCCGACGCGTACCGGTCCACCCGTCCGTCGTCGCTGCCGCAACCGGCGATCAGGGCCGCAGCGATCGCCGTCGACACCATCACGGACGACCGTAGGACCCGCCGCATCACAATCTCCCTGCCTTCACTTGATCAAGAGCCCTCGGTAACTGCACAAGCCCGGACCAGAGACTATCCCGACCGGGGCGACGTGACGGGGCACACCCCGAGGGTCGGTGAGTCGGCCCCACGTAGGCTGAACACTCATGACGAGCATGTGGGGCGCACCGTTGCGCACTCGATGGCGGGGATCACGCCGAGGCGACAGCGATCAGGCCAAGTTCTTGACGGTCGATTCCCTCAAATGGGTTCTGGCGAACAAGGCGTACACACCCTGGTATCTGGTGCGGTACTACCGTCTCGCCAAGTTCAAGATGGCCAACCCGCACGTGATCCTGCGCGGCATGGTGTTCCTCGGCAAGAACGTCGAAATCCATTCGACCCCCGACCTGTCCCGCCTCGAGATCGGGCGCTGGGTACACATCGGCGACGGCAACGCGATCCGTTGCCACGAAGGTTCGCTGCGCATCGGCGACAAGGTCGTCTTCGGCAAGGACAACGTCGTCAACACCTACCTCGACATCGAAATCGGTGCGTCGACGCTCGTAGCCGACTGGTGCTACATCTGCGACTTCGACCACCGCATGGACGACATCAACACACCGATCAAGGACCAGGGCATCGTCAAGGGCCCCGTCCGTATCGGCCCGGACACCTGGGTGGCAGCGAAGGTCACCGTGCTGCGAAATACCCGCGTCGGACGCGGTTGTGTCCTCGGGGCGCACGCCGTCGTCAAGGGAGACATCCCGGACTACAGCATCGCGGTCGGCTCGCCTGCGAAGGCGGTCAAGAACCGCAAGTCCGATTGGGAAGCCGGCGCAGCCGATCGTGCAAAGTACATCGCGGCACTCGAGGACATCGCACGCAAGAAGGCTGCTGCGGACGCTGCCGACGCGTCGTCGGCGTCGTAGCTCACTTTTTGGCAGAACCAGCGATTACTTTCGGCGCCGCCACCGGTCTGTATCGGTATCGGCGCCGAAAGTCTGCGCCGGTGAAAGGAGTGCCGACATGAGCGAACAGACACCCGAATGGGTCGTGGCGCAGCGCCGCGAACTGGTGGGATTTCTCGAAGGCCTGAGCGAGGAGCAGTGGAACGCGCCGACCCTGTGCGACGGGTGGCGGGTCCGCGAAGTGATCGCGCACATCACCATGCCCTACCGATACTCGGCGCCGCGATTCGTCGTGGAAATGGTCAAGTCACGCGGAAACTTCAACAAGATGTCGAATCGGCGAGCGCTCGCCGA
>NZ_LEKE01000110.1:0-6377 GCF_001029585.1 Rhodococcus sp. ARP2
GCCTCGTGCACGAGGCCCTGCTCGCCATCGAGGCCATCGCGTACAACACGCCTGCACTACGCGGTTTGTACCCACTGTCCCTCAGCGCGAGGACTCAGGTTCTCAAGGGCCGCTTGAACTCCGACGAAGTGATCCCGTACTTTCGCGACCTGGTCGACCCCGATCACGCTGTCCACACGATGTACTTCCACACGCGGTTCTCGACCAACACGGACCCGCATCCCACGATGGCGCAGCCGTTCCGGTTCATGGCTCACAACGGAGAACTGAACACCGACAAGAAGAATCGGCTCTCCGAAGCTGCGGTGGCCAGCGCAAAACGACGTGCGATCGTCCGTCCGCCCGGTCAGTCCGACAGTTGCCGACTCGATCAGACTCTGGAAGCACGCGTCATCGAGGACAGCGTCGATTTGGTGACAGCTGTGGTCTCGATGATGCCCCCTGCCTGGGAAAACGACACCACTCTCTCCCCCGCAGTGCGTGCGATGTTCGAGTACTTCTCGCTGTACGAGGAGAAGAACGACGGACCGGCAGCGCTGGTGTTCGGCGACGGCACCATCATCGGCGCCCGACTGGACCGCCTCGGCCTGCGTCCACTTCGCACGATCGAGACACACGACTACGTGTGCGCATTCTCCGAAGCCGGACAGATCGCGTTCGCACCCGAGACGGTGATTCACCGTGGACGCGTCGAGGCCGGCGGAATGCTGTACTTCGATCATCGCGATCGCCATACCTACACTGCCCGTGAAGCTCTGGAAAAGATCGCCGCACAGCGTGACTACCAGTCTCTGCTGGAGCAGTCACGAATCCTGATCGAAGACATCCCCGCTGTACCTGCGGAGAAGGTCAGCTCACCGACGCGCTACAACGGAATGTTCGAGGTTCATCAGCGCTACATGGCGTACTCCCTGGATCAGGAGAGTTTCAAATTCCTGATGGATCCGATGCTCACGCACGGAGCCGAGAAGGTATCGGCCATGGGTTACGGCAACGCCATCAACGCGTTTTCCGATCGTGAAGGCGGTGTGGCACGCTACTTCTCGCAGCGATTCGCCCAGGTCACCAACCCTCCGCTGGACAGCATCCGGGAAGCGGACGGCATGACCCTCCGGGTCGCGTTGGGCGCGAAGATGACAGCCGGACAGGGCAAGCAGATCGTCATTTCGTCGCCGATCCTCGGGCATCTGGACATGCTCAAGATCCGTGAACAGCAGCACACCCCGCATCGCCGATTCGAAATGCTCTACCCCGCCGCGGGTGACGCGCAGGCGATGGTTGACGCGATGACCGCGCTCGGCGACGCCGTTGTCGCCTTCGCAGCAGAACAGGGCGGAATCGCAGTCCTGACCGACCGGCACGTATCTCATGAGCGCGCAACGCTTCCCGCGATCATGGTCGTCGGAGCACTGAACCAACGCCTCATCGACGCAGGCCTGCGATTGCGTGTCTCTCTCATCGTGGAGAGTGGCCAGATCGAGTCCTCCCACCACGTTGCGGCTGCACTCGGATTCGGCGCTTCCGCCGTCTACCCGCTCTCCGTTCAGTTACGAGCCGAGGAGAAGTTCGCCGCCGATCCGGATGCCGCGTTCAGACGCTTCGCGAAGGCTGCCGAGAAATCCCTCATGAAGACGATGGGACGCGTCGGCCTGTGCACCGTCGAGAGCTACATCGGCGGAGAATTCTTCGAACCCAACTTCCTCGATACGTCCGACCCTGTTCTGCGCCAGTGGTTCCCCAACATGAAGTCACCGGTGGGCGGCGTCGGTTTCGACACCGTCGCGGTGACCTCGAAGCAGTGGCACGAGCGTGCAAGCGAAGTCGAGGGTGAAAAGGACCTGCCACTGCTCGGCCTGTTCAAGGAGCGCGCAGACGGCGCAGGGCATTCGTTCGGTACCACCGCAGTCCGCAAGTACGTCGAGCTCACCGAAGAGAAGATCGCGTTCGACAGTCCCTCCGGCACCGAACAATTCGACGCTCTTCGCTTGCTTCCACTCGGGCGACTCGACGACGCATTCCGCCTCGACGCCGGGGCCTACCGGGCAACGAGCTTCGACCGGTTGACCACCGAACAGATCGACGACTTCGACATCACTGCCGGGTACCGGGACTTTTCTACCGTTATGGCTGCGGAACGATCGCGTCGGCCCGCAGCGTTGCGCGACGTCATCTCTGTTCCCGCCGACGTCACGTTTGCGGTTACGACAGCCGAGTTCGCCGAGCAGATCAGCCGATTCTCGGTACGCGGCAACACTACGATCGTGATGCGCGGAGTCCAGTGTGAATCCGCCGCAGACGACCGGTACACGCTTCGCCTGGACGGTCCACTGGCCGGTGAAAGCGCGCGAGCAAAAGCACTCGGCGACGCTCTCTGCGCCACCTTTGCCGCCGATATCACCATTGAAGCCATCACACCGGATCTTGCGCTGAGGGCAACCGGCATCGGGGCAGAGTTCCTGTCCAAGCTGAGGGTCGCACCGGCAGGTGTTCCTCTCTCCGAGGTACAGAGCGCCAGCGACATCACCCCGAAGTTGGCGTCGGGTGCCATGAGTCATGGCGCGCTGAACGCTCCGGCGCACGAAGCCGTCGCACACGGCACGAACATGGTCGGCGCGATGTCCAACAGCGGCGAAGGCGGCGAACACCTTTCGCGCTACAACACGATTCGTGCGTCGCGCATCAAGCAGTTTGCATCCGGACGCTTCGGAATCTGGGCGGGATATCTCGCCGACCCGATGCTCGAAGAGATCGAGATCAAACTCGGCCAGGGCGCAAAACCCGGTGAGGGCGGGCAGCTTCCGGCCGCCAAGGTCACCGTAGACATAGCTGCGGCCCGTGGCGGAACGCCCGGCGTCGAACTGGTATCGCCTCCGCCGCACCACGACACCTACTCCATCGAGGACCTCGCTCAGCTCATCCACGACTGCAAGGCAGCGCGTATTCGGGTGATCGTGAAGTTGGTGTCCTCGGAAGGAATCGGCACCATCGCCGTCGGTGTCGCCAAGGCCGGCGCCGACGTCATCAACGTCGCCGGAAACACCGGTGGCACCGGCGCCGCTTCGGTGACCAGCCTCAAGTACGCGGGTCGTGCGGCCGAGGTCGGTATCGCGGAGGTCCATCAAGCTTTGTGTGCCAACGGGCTTCGCCAGAAAGTCGTTCTGCGATGCTCGGGCGCGCATCAGACCGGCAGCGACATCATCACTTCCGCGCTACTGGGCGCAGACAGCTTCGAGTTCGGTACGTCTGCGCTGATGATGATGGGCTGCGTCATGGCCAAGAACTGCAACATCAAGTGTCCGGCCGGTCTGACCACCAACCCGGAACTGTTCGACGGCGATCCCCGCGCCATGGCGCAGTACCTTCTCAACATCGCTCACGAAACTCGGGAACTGCTCGCGAATCTGGGAATGCGATCCCTTCAGGAAGCGCGGGGTCGAACTGATCTCCTGCATCTGCTCGATCACCCGTCCATCGTCGGCAATCTGAAACTGGACGCGATGTTCGAGTCCGCCCCGAACATCACCGTCGACAATCCCGTGTACCTCGAGCGTGAGTACGCGCTCGACGAGAAGATCATGGACGAGGTTCGCACGGTGCTCTTCAACCGTGGCGAGGCCTCGGTCGCCGTGTCCGGACCTGAATTCGCCGAAGGTGCACTGCACCTGGGTAACCGGAACAAGAGCGTCGGTGGGCAGTTGGCGATCGACCTCGAACGCGAACTCAACTACGGAGCGGCCGGCCTTCTCGCTCCGGGGGTACTGACTGACGAGCGTGGGCGACGATATCTGGCTCCGGGCAGCGTGCGCGTCCTGACGACCGGATCTGCTGGCCTGTCGTTCGGCGCATTCTGCAACGACGGCATGCACCTGGAACACACCGGGACATGTAACGACGGTGTGGGAAAGAGCATGAGCGGCGGCGTGATTGCCGTGCGCAGCCCAGGCGGCGGCTCCAGTGACGCCGGCGGAAACGTGTTGATCGGCAACTTCGCGCTCTTCGGCGCCACCGGCGGACGAGTGTTCGTCGAAGGTGAAGCAGGCGATCGCTTTGCAGTTCGCAACTCCGGCGCCAGTGCTGTCGTCGAAGGTGTCGGCGACTTCGCCGGCGAGTACATGACCAACGGTGCTGTCGTGAATCTCGGCGAGTTCGGCAAGGGTGTCGGCAACGGCATGAGCGGCGGGTTCTTCTACCAGTACGACCCTCGCGGCGAACTGGCACTGCGAGCAAGTACCGATTCCGTACTGCTCGGTTCGATCACCGCTGCGACCGATCCTCTGGCCGCCGTCCACAACCACGCGGTACAACTCCTGCTCGAACTGCATGTGGAAGCAACGGGATCCGCACTCGGAACCCGACTGCTCGAGAACTGGGAAGTCGAACAGCACTCGTTCGTCTACGCCATGCCCAAGGCATTGATGCTTTACCAGGACAGCGATGCAATCCTGGCTGCGAAGTCGCACAAAGAGCTTCTCGAAGAATTGGCGTCCGCCATCGCAGCACGTCAGGTCCGCACGTTCAAACTCGCAGTGCGCGATGGGCGCCCCGCACTGAACGGAGCAGTCCCCGCCTATGGCGAGACCGATACCGCGACAATGTATGCGCTGCTCAGTGCGTACACCGTGCTTCACTTCGCACAACAACTCGCCGCCGCCCGCACGCCGGGTGCGTCCGGGCCCGACGATCCAGCAGTGCAGAAGGCGGCCCGAAACCTGGTACTGACCGAGGACTTCGCCCTCGTCCAGCACTTGGTCAAGTACTCGAAAGAGATTCTGGCCGGCTACGACGACGAACAGTTGGCTGCGCTGATTGCAGCCAAGCGTGTCGACGACTACAAGCAGGCGCTGAGCCTGCGCAACGTGTTGGCCATGGACAGCCCGGTGACGTACGGGTGGATTCTGTTTCAAGACAACAAGAATCGGGACAAGCTCGGATCGCTGCCGAACTTCGACGAACTGTTCGCTTCGCGCACGATCCCCGACCTGGTGTCCTGACCTCCTCCCCCGAACGTAGGTGAGCTTCAAATGGAAATCCCGTACATCCCCGAATACGCACCGTTCAACGGCGACCAACGCGCGTGGCTTTCCGGATTCCTGGCCGGTCTACACTCACGAACTGTCATGCCCGGTCAAACCGGTGCTGCAACAGCGACAGTGGAGAGAACTGCCGGCGCGGCAGTGCACATCCTCTACGGAAGCCAGACCGGCAACGCGGAGTCCGTGGCCGAAGACGCGGCCGCAGCTGCTCGTGCCCACGGTCTCGAACCACTTGTCGCGGGTCTGGACACCGTGGATATCAATGCACTTTCCGCCATGCGCCGGGTGCTCGTCATCACCTCCACCTACGGCGAGGGCGAGATGCCTGACAACGCGCAGCTGTTCTGGGATGCAGTCGAATCCGAGAGTGCGCCCCGGCTGGAGGGTCTCTACTTCGGAGTACTCGCACTCGGTGACACCAGCTACGACGGCTACTGCCAGTCGGGAAAGAACATCGACGCCCGCTTCGAAGCGCTCGGCGGGTCCCGGGTTGTCGACCGCACCGATTGCGACGTCGACTACGAGGATCCGGCGGCCGAGTGGATCGTTCGGGCGGTCGCTGCGGTAGCCGGTGTCGACGGTGATGCAGGGGCCGCTGCCTCGCCGGTTGCGTCCACTCCGACGAAGACCAAGTCCCAGTGGACTCGCAAGAACCCTTATCCTGCAACCGTCCTCGCCAACCGACTGTTGTCCGGCGAGGACTCCGCCAAGGAAGTCCGACACTTCACCTTTGCACTCGGCGAGGACGGTCTGGACTACGAGGCCGGAGATGGATTGGGCATCCGCCCGATCAACGACCCCGCTCTGGTCGAGGCGATCATCCATCAGCTCGGTGCGAGCAGTGACTACGTCGTCACCGCGAAGGACGGCTCGTCCGTACCGTTGGACCAGGTGTTGACCAGCGACTACGAGATCTCGATTCCCTCGCGCGATTTGATCGAAGACATCGCCCGACGCAGCGGCGACGCCGAACTGCAGCACATTCTCGACACGGAAGATCGGGAAGCGCTCGATGCGTGGCTGTGGGGCAAGGACGTTCTCGATCTCCTGCAGTTGGACAACAGCATTCGATTGAATCCCGAAGATCTGCTTGCACTTCTGCGCCCGCTGCAACATCGGGTCTATTCGATCTCCTCCAGCCCGCTGGCCCACGACGGCACCGTGCATCTGACGGTAGCGAGTGTGCGCTACCGCTCGGGCGAGCGGGACCGCGGCGGCGTCTGCTCGACGTACCTGGCGGACCGCGTCGGCGAGGGAGATCGGGTCGGAGTTTTTGTCTCCAAGAACAATTCGTTCCGCCTACCTGCCGATGACACTGCTCCCGTCGTGATGATCGGACCCGGC
>NZ_LEKE01000113.1:0-115700 GCF_001029585.1 Rhodococcus sp. ARP2
AGGCGAGGAGCATCACGGTCACGGTTGCCATGACGGCCACCACGAGAACGGGAAGTTTCAGGGTCACGAGACCCGTGTAGGCGACGAAAGTGCCCACCATCATCAGCTGAGCTTGAGCGAAGTTGAAAGTGTTGGAGGAAACGAAAACGATGTTGTACCCGATGGCAACCAGCACGTAGACCGCGCCGAGCGCCAATCCGGACCACAGAATGGTCATGACGCAGCCGGGTTTCCGAACTGACCGTTGAGGATCTTCGTCGGGCTGATGAACTTCAGCTCACTGGTATCCGGGTTCGGGCCGTGGTTGTCAGAGCTGAAGTTGTAGCGCGAGAGGAATGCGGTCTTGGCATTCTCCTGAACCTCTGCGGTTTCCAGTGCTTCGGCGAGCTTCTTCGGATCGGTCGAACTGCCGACCTTCTCCGCTGCTGCCGCGACGAGGGGGAATGCGTCGTAGTTGTCCGCGAGGATCAGCGTCGACGGGATCGAGCCCAGCGACGCCATCGTGTCCACCATCGTGTTGACGAGCGCGTTGTTCGGATCGAACACCGTGCTGGTGAACACCTGCGTCACCAGGTTCTTCACCTGCGGGGTGCCGAGCACGCCGGCGGGCGGATCATTGGCGATGAGGTTGGTGGCAGAGACCGACGTGTTGCCGATCAACGGCACGTCCCAGCCGAGTCGCTCCAGGCTCTGCAACACGTATCCGAGCGGGGCGCCGTACGCGTCCAACGCGATTGCCGTTGCACCGGCATTCTTGAGGGACTGCAACTGCGCCGTCATGTCCAGAGCAGCGGCGTCGTATTCTTCGTTGCCGGCAGCCTTCAGACCGACCTTCTCGAGCGCACTGGTCATCTCCTCGCCGAAGAGTTCACCGTAAGCGGTACTACCGTGCAGGACTCCGACGCTGCTGTAGCCCTTGGTCTTTGCATACTCGGAGATGCCGCGAGCGGTGTCGGTCGCGCCCGGAGCCAGGTCGAAGTTCAGCGGGAACTTCGAGGGGTCCGTGGAATCGGGAGAAGGCGCCATGCTCAGCGAGAGGATGTTGTTCTGCTTGAGGATCGGGAGAACCGCAGCCGCGATCGACGAAGGACCCGAGTTGAGGTAGAGGTCAGGCTTGTTCCCCGAGTTGATGGCTTCGCGCAGCTTGGTGACGGCGATGGTTGCATCACCCGCGTCATCGACAGTGGTGAGCTCGATCTGACGGCCGCCGATGCCCCCGGCCTCGTTCTGGACCTGAACGCCGGCCTTCGTGGCCAGCAGGGAAGTCTGCGAGTTCGCCGCGAGAACACCCTGCGCACTGATCCCGCCGGTCAGCAGGACGCGGTACGGCGAATCCGCGCCACCTTCGGACTCCGAAGAACCACTACACCCCGCGAGAGCCAGAGCCGTCACGGCAACTGCCGCAACAAGAATGGGCCGACGATTCATGTCTGCACTCCTAGAACACATGTATGCACCGAACGTCAGGCGAATACCTGACGAAAGAAGGATCGGCCGGTGGGAACGCCTGATTTCGAGCACCAGCCAACCAAGCACCCGCTTGATGATCTAGCAAGCAGTTGCTTGGGTTGGAGCATAGAATGTGATCTGGATAACGTCAAACGCACAAAAGAGGAGTCATGGAAGCGGACGCTATGCATATTCGGGCGGCCTCGACAGACCGATTCCCGCTGGGTGGAAACGCCAAAACGGCCTCACGCCCTGCGGGATTCGATGAGGTGAATCCGAGCAGGGCGTGGAGCCGTTTGCGTAAAGGTCTGAACTATCGCTGGTTTCGTGGCTTCCAAACCACCAACGCGTTGTTGCGTGGGATCGGAACGAGGTCCCGGCGATAGCCCGCATGGACTTTCGCGATTTCCTCGGCCAGTTCGCGGACGCGATGCTGCAGAGCCTCGACCTGGTTGGTCAGTTCGATGATCCGTTTGATTCCGGCGAGGTTGACGCCCTCGTCCTGCGAAAGCCGTTGTACTTCACGCAGAAGCGCAACATCACGCGGGGAGTAGCGTCGTCCGCCACCAGTGGTTCGGTGAGGGGTGACCAAACCGAGTCGATCGTAGTTACGCAAGGTCTGCGCATGCATTCCGGCCAACTCGGCTGCCACCGAGATCACGAAGATCTGGGCGTCAGGATCGACCGTCGCATCCCATTGATTCTGCGGTCGTTCGGTCATCATGCACCGGCCCACCCGGCCCGTGGATCGAACCCGCTCGCCTTCTCGGCTTCGAGATAGGTCTTCAGCGCTTCGATCGCCGGGTCGTCCAACTTCTGCGGGACGGATACCTTGACGGTGACCAGAAGGTCGCCTGCCCCCTCGGGACGCTTGGGGATGCCGCGTCCGCGAACTCGCAGAATGCGTCCGTCCACCGTTCCGGCCGGAACCTTCACTCCGACGCGGCCGTCCAGGGTCGGCACGGACAGTGTCGTCCCGAGCACCAGTTCGCCGTAGCTCACCGGAACCGTCAGCGTCAGATCGTCGCCGTTACGGCCGAAGACATTGTCCGGCTTGACGCGGATGTTGACGAACAGGTCACCCGCCGGAGCTCCGCGGAGACCCGCTTCGCCCTTGCCCTTGAGTCTGATTTTCTGACCGTCGCTCACGCCTGCCGGCACGCGAACCGTGATGGTCCGTGTCCGGTTGGTGACGCCGCTACCGTGGCAGTCCTCGCAAGGCGAGTCGATGATCGAGCCGGTTCCCCGGCAGTCGTCACACGGCTCACTGAATCCGAATGCGCCCTGGTTGCGGCTGACCACGCCGGTTCCGTTGCAATGCGGGCACACTCGCGGGCTGGTGCCCGGCTTTGCGCCGCTGCCGTGACACGTGGTGCACGACGTCGGGCTGGTCAGACGAAGTGGGACGGTGACACCGAGCGCCGCTTCGCGGAAGGCGAGCGTCGTCTCGGTCTCGAGGTCCTTGCCTCGACGCGGGCGGTTTGGCGCAGCTGTGCGCTGGCCCGCTCCCCCACGATTGAACAATCCGCCGAAGATGTCTCCGAGACCCGAGTCCTGACCGCCGGCACCGCCGCCGAACAGGTCGTTGATGTCGAAACCACCAGCGCCGGGGTTGAATCCACCGCCACCTTGCGCACGGGGACCGAAGCCTCCGCTGGCAAAGAGGCGCCTGGCCTCGTCGTACTCCTTGCGCTTGTCCGGATCAGACAGAACGGCATGAGCTTCACTGACGGACTTGAAACGCTCTTCGGCCTTCGCATCGTCAGGGTTGGCGTCGGGATGAAGATCCCGGGCCAGCTTGCGATACGCCTTCTTGATTTCGTCGGCCGTCGCGGTGGACGAGACGCCCAGCTCCTTGTAGAAGTCCTTCTCGATCCACTCCCGTTGACTCACTGGGCGTCTCCTCCTCTCACTCTTACTTCGCTTCTTGTTCTGAACCGTCTGCAGGCTTGTCGCCTACCCGGTCCGTCACGGCCACCATTGCGGTCCGAAGGACCCGGTCGCCGAGCTTGTAACCCTTGCGCATGACCGTCCCGAGTACGGGGTCGTGGCCTTCGCCTTCATGCTGCACCGCTTCGTGGAGTGCGGGATCGAAATCGTCGCCCTCGTTACCGAAGTCGGTCAAACCCAGACCCGTCAGGGTCGTGTTGAGCTTGTCCGCGAGTGCACGCAGTGGACCTGATTCGAGGTCACCGTGTGCCCGAGCGCGATCCAGGTCGTCGAGGATTCCGATGAGTTCGGTGATGACCGAAGCGCGCGCGGTTTCCTTGATGACCTGCTTGTCACGCTCGACGCGACGACGGTAGTTGGTGAACTCCGCCTGAAGTCGCTGCAGATCCGCAGTTCGTTCGGCGAGCTGATCGGTGGCGGATGCTTCCTCCACGATCGACTCTGCTTCCTGAACTACCCCTGTGTCTTCCGAGTCGAGCGGCGGCAGGGATTCCCCCGCCGCCTCTCCCTGTGCACCGGTCTCGGGGTCGACCGGGTTGTTCTCGGAGTTGTCCGAGGTCACTTCTTGTCCGAGTCGGTGGGCTCGTCGACAACCTCGGCGTCGACGACGTCGTCGTCATTGCCTGCGCCGTCGGTGTTTCCGGCCTCGTTTGCAGCGGAAGCCTCGTAGATGGCCTGGCCCAGAGCCTGCGACTCGGTGCCCAGCTTCTCCACTGCGGTCTTCACTGCAGCGATGTCGGTGCCTGCCAGCGCGTCGTTGACGTCCTTGACCGCTGCCTCGACCTTGGTCAGGATCTCCTCGGAGACCTTGCCCGCGTTCTCACCTTCACGCTGCTCCTTGACGAACTTCTCCGTCTGGTGGACCAGCGACTCGGCCTGGTTGCGGACCTCTGCCTCTTCGCGACGGGCCTTGTCTTCCTCGGCGTGAGCCTCGGCGTCCTTGACCATGCGCTCGATCTCTTCCTTGGACAGACCGGAGCCGTCCTGGATCTTGATCGTGTTTTCCTTGCCGGTGCCCTTGTCCTTCGCCGTCACGTGCACGATGCCGTTGGCGTCGATGTCGAAGGTGACCTCGATCTGCGGAACGCCACGCGGGGCGGGCGGCAGATCGGTGAGCTCGAAGGAGCCGAGCAGCTTGTTGTGCGAAGCGATTTCGCGCTCACCCTGGAAGACCTGGATCTGCACCGAAGGCTGATTGTCGTCAGCGGTGGTGAAGGTCTCGGAACGCTTCGTGGGGATGGTGGTGTTGCGCTCGATGAGCTTGGTCATCACGCCACCCTTGGTTTCGATACCGAGGGAAAGCGGCGTGACGTCGAGGAGCAGAACGTCCTTGACCTCGCCCTTGAGCACGCCGGCCTGGAGTGCGGCGCCGACTGCGACGACCTCGTCCGGGTTGACACCCTTGTTGGGCTCACGGCCACCGGTCAGTTCACGAACCAGATCGGAGACTGCCGGCATACGGGTGGAGCCACCGACGAGCACGACATGGTCGATGTCCTTGACGGCGATTCCGCTGTCCTTGATCACTGCCTGGAACGGCGCACGGGTGCGATCGAGCAGGTCCGAGGTGATCTTCTGGAACTCGCTGCGGGAGAGCTGCTCGTCCAGGAAGAGCGGGTTCTTGTCCGCGTCGACCGTGATGTACGGGAGGTTGATGGAGGTGCTCTGCGAGCTGGAGAGCTCGATCTTCGCCTTCTCCGCAGCCTCACGCAGACGCTGCAGGGCCATCTTGTCCTTGGTCAGATCGATGCCGTTCTGAGCCTTGAACTTGTCGACCAGCCAAGCGACGACGCGCTCGTCCCAGTCGTCGCCACCGAGGTGGTTGTCACCGGAGGTTGCGCGAACCTCGACGACGCCGTCGCCGATTTCGAGCAGGGAGACGTCGAAGGTGCCGCCACCGAGGTCGAAGACCAGAATGGTCTGCTCGGTGTCACCCTTGTCCAGTCCGTATGCCAGTGCAGCCGCGGTGGGCTCGTTGACGATACGAAGGACGTTGAGGCCGGCGATCTGGCCGGCTTCCTTGGTTGCCTGACGCTGTGCGTCCTCGAAGTATGCGGGGACGGTGATGACGGCGTCGGTGATGTCTTCGCCGAGGTAAGCCTCCGCGTCACGCTTGAGCTTCATGAGCGTGCGGGCGCTGATTTCCTGCGGCGTGTACTTCTTGCCGTCGATTTCCACGTTCCAGTCAGTGCCGATGTGGCGCTTGACGGAGCGGAGGGTGCGGTCGACGTTCGTGACTGCCTGGTTCTTCGCGGGCTGACCGACGAGAACCTCGCCGTTCTTGGCAAATGCGACCACCGAGGGGGTGGTACGTGAGCCTTCGGCGTTGGCGACCACTACGGGCTCGCCGCCCTCCAGCACTGCAACTACCGAGTTGGTCGTACCGAGATCGATACCGACTGCACGAGCCATAGTGTTCCTACCTTTCGTTCTGCGGTTCTCTGCCCGAGTGGTTGATCTCGAACATGACCGCGAGTTTTTCGCTTGGTGAGCGTCCTCCGCTCAAGTTTGCCTCCGACCGTGGCCGGGAGTCAACTCGAAGTTGAGCCGAGGGCGCTCAAGCTTGTCGAAATGGTCAACTACAGCCCACGTAGATTTGTTCCCGCCTTCTCCGAAAAGCCGAAAAAGTGCGCCACATCACTTCCGAATCTCTCCGAATGGCTACGATCGGCCGGTGACCGATCCCGACAATTCTCCCGTTCGACCTGCTCGACCGGCGCCGGCGCGCCCCGCACCCGAGCGACCCGACGTCTCGGTTCGGCCGCTCCGACCTGCAGCGAACGACGAGATGCCCAAGGCCGTGACCTTGTCCACCTCTGCCTGGATCGGCTCGTTCGTCGTCCTGGCCGGTATCGCCGGAGTGGTAGTCACCAGCCTCGACGACGTCCGGTCAGCCCTCGAAGAATCGACTGCGCGCGACAATCCCGGATACTCGTCCACCGATATCTCCGATGCCGTGACGGTCGTCCTGGCCGGCAGTGGCGGCGGCGCTCTCGTCCTGATCCTGCTCGCACTCATGAGCCTTCAACTCCTCCGTGCCCGCAAGAACGCCGGGCGGGTGATGACGGCGATCGTCGGAGCCCTCAGCATCGCGGCCGGGCTCGGCTTCATGTCTCTGGTCGACGGCGCTGCGGATATCGGCGCCGGAGTTCTGAGATGGGGTCCGATTCTCTACTGCGTCCTTGTAGCAGTGGCGGCGATCGCTCCGTTCGCTCCCGGTGTCAGCACCTGGCTGCGAGTACGCCGATGAAGGTTCACGTACAACTCGACTCCGCGCCGGGCGCGGGCGCTGCTCGCAGCCGTGAACTCGCGGAGACCGGCGCCGGTGGCCTGTTCACCTTCGAGGGACCACACGACGTGTTCTTCCCGCTCGTCGAAGCGGCATCGGCCGTCGACCTCGACCTGATGACCAACGTCGCCATCGCATTCCCCCGCAGTCCCATGCATCTGGCGCATTCGGCCAACGACCTACAGTTGCTCAGTCGCGGCCACTTTCGCCTCGGTCTCGGATCGCAGATCAAACCACACATCGAAAAACGCTACAGCGCAACGTGGTCGCGTCCAGCGGCCCGCATGAAGGAGACGGTCGCAGCGGTCAAGGCGATCTTCACGGCGTGGGAGAACACCTCGACGCTGAACTTCCGCGGCGAGTTCTTCACCCACACTCTGATGCCCCCGACGTTCGATCCAGGCCCCAATCCCTATGGACCGCCGCCCATCCTGATGGGTGCGCTCGGACCGGTGATGACCCGGACGGCGGCGGAGGTGGCCGACGGACTCCTGGTCATGCCGTTCCACACGCAACGCCATTTCCTCGAACGAACACTTCCGGCCGTCGATGCCGGCCTCCGTGAATCCGGCCGCACCCGAGACGAATTCACGATCATCCCGCAGGTCATCGTCGGCGTCGGCCGCGGCGACGATCAACTTGCCGCGGCCGCCCGAGGCGTCCGAGCCCTGCTCTCGTTCTACGGTTCGACGCCCGCATACCGTCCGGTGCTCGACGTCGAAGGGTGGGGCGAGGTCCAACCGGAACTCAATGCCCTGTCGAAGCGAGGTGGTTACGCCGACATGGCATCACTGATCACCGATCCGATGCTGACAACACTCGCCGTCGTCGGCACCCCCGAAGAGTGTGCCGGCGAGATTCGGCGGCGGTTCGGCGAGCATGCCGACGAAGTGTGCTGCTACTTCCCGGGTTACGACGTAGAACCGTCAGACGTGGCGTCGATGATCTCGCTTCTCACCTGAACCTGGTCGAACTTCCTGATCAGGCCCCCAAGGTACGGGCCAGCTCGGTCAACGACTCCCGGGCAGCACGCAGGCTCGCGTCACCCTGCTCGATCAGCGGTGCCATCGCCGGAATACGCTGCGCCAAAGTCAGTTCCGCGGTGATGACGGAGACATCCATTCCCATCGACACCCCGAGCACCTGAACGAGTGGCGGGACGGTGTGATCGTTGGCCTCGTTCCCCGAGCCCGGTGCATAGGTGTTCCCACGGCTGGACACGATCACCACGGGCTTACCTGCGAGCGGCTGAGTACGCGTGTCGAAAGGCACCGTAGTCCCCAGGACGTGCACGTAATCTATCCACGCCTTCAACGTGGACGGGATCGACCAGTTGTACATCGGCGCGCCGATCACGACTACGTCTGCAGCGGTAAGTTGCTCGATGACCCGAGCCTGTAGTGCTTCCGCGGCGGGATCCGGAATCTCTCCCTCGACCCGCAAGCGTGGTGCATAGTGCAGAGCCGCGTCCGCGAGGTGCGGCAAGGGATCCCGGTGCAGGTCCACCGTCACCGTCGTGTGATCCGGACTGTTGTTCGACCACTGCTGAGCGAACAGGGCGGTGAGATCACGAGAGGTCGAGTGGTGGAGTTCGGCAGACGAATCGATGTGAAGTAGCTGTGGCATCCTTCATCAGTACCAGAGCGCGCTCAACTCTTCTCCGCGGCGAGATCGGATTCTGCCGCGTACTGCGCCAGCAGGACACGTTCGCGCTCGCGGCGCGGATAGAAGAACGTCACCACCGCGGCACCGGCACACACGATGATGATCGCCGCGATGTAGGCGTTTGTATCCCCGTCCAGGAAGGCGTTTTTGGCGGCGGTCATGATTTGGTCCGCGTATTGCGGGTAGCGTTCCGCGAGAACTTCGGCGCTGGAGAAAGATTTGGTGAGCGCGGCCTGAGTTTCGGGAGTCACCTCGGATGCGTTCGGCGAGGACGAGATCGCATTCCCCAACGATTTTGCGTACCCGGCCGTGAGTATTCCGCCGAGAATCGACTGCATGATGGCGCCGCCCAGGTCGCGTTGCAGGTCCGAGGTTCCCGACGCCATACCAGCGCGGTGCACGGGAACGGATCCGGTCAGCGAACGCGATGCCGGTGTGCCTGCCAGGCCGACCCCGATCCCGACAAGCGCATAGGCCAGCGCGACCTGCCAATACTGTGTGCTTTCGTTCCACAGGAAAAGCGCGACAAACAACCCGAGAACCACGAACAGGTAGCCAGAGAGCAGCGTGACGCGGGCGCCGTACCTTTCGATCATGGTCGCCGAGCGCGGCGCAACGATCACCATCGCCAGCGCAGCCGGAATGATGGCCGCACCGGCTGCCAGCGTCGAGTAGCCGAGGACGTTCTGCAGGAACTGCTGGCCGATGAACATCGCGCCCATGAGCGAACCGAACACGACCAACCCGCCCACCGCCGCGACCCAGAAGGTCGGGCGCGCAGCTACGTGAAGATCGAACAGCGGATTGACCGCGCGTCGCTGTTGCAGGAAGAACCCGATACCCGCGACGACCGCTATCGCCCCGAGCACCAGAGCCAACGTGCCCGAACCCTTCACCGGCGCAAAGTTGATGGACAGCACCAGCGCCCCGATGAAGACGATCGACACTATGCCGCCGAGGTGATCAACTCGCTCGGTCGTCTCGTTGACGTGCGCGGGCACCAACACCAGCGAACAGATCAGTGCCACGAGAGCCAACGGAAGGGTGACGAAGAAGACCGAACCCCAGTGAAACTGCTCGAGCAGCGCCCCCGAGACGATCGGACCGAGTGCTGAAATCGCGCCACCGATTGCGGACCACATGGCAATCGCCTTGGTCCGTGCCGGTCCGGCCCACAGCGCCGTGATGATCGCCAGCGTGGTCGGGAATGCAAGACCTGCCGAGACGCCTCCGACTATCCGAGCAAGGAACAGCACTTCGAAGTTCCCGGCGAATCCAGCCACGATCGACGCCGGAATAGACAGCGCCATGCCGGTGACCAGCAGCATCTTGCGGCCGTATCGGTCTCCCAACGCCCCAAGGTAGAGCACCGTTCCGGCCAGGCCCAACGAGTACCCGACCGCGATCAGGTTCAGTTGTGTCTGGCTGGCGTCGAAGGCCCGCCCGATGTCCGGCAGCGCGACATTCGCGACCGAGAGATTGAGATTCGCGACCGCAGCGACCAGGATGAGCGTCCCCAGGACGAGGGTGGCTCGATCCGGTGAAGCGGACTTGATGTCACTCGCCATGCGCGTGCTCCCATCGAGGTGGGACCCGAACCTGGGAGTTATGTCCGGGTCATCCCGAACTCAAGATAGAACCCTCTCTAAGCGCTCGCACAGTGAACGGGTCCCTATTCGGGCACAATTTCAGCCAAGACGCCCTCGGCGCTGCGGGCAGCAACCAGGCAGGCGCGGGAGGTGAACCTGTCGAAGAGCGGATGCCTGGACAACTCGCGCCATCGCCGGACAGCCGCGGTAGCCCGCGCACGCTGCACCTCCGGCGTTTCTTCCGGTTCGCAGCCCAACCGGTCACTGGCCCGGATTCCGTAGCCACCGATCAGCCTTTGTAGTTGTGCCAGGTCGTCGGGTGGCAGATCTGTGTGTACCGAACGAAGTCGCCCGAGCAGGCGAAGTTCGTGGAAACCGTGAACATCGGCAAGCAACCGTTGTGCCTCCGCCGCGATCTGGTCGCCTTCCTCACTCGGATCGGCTTCGAGGATCCTGCCCAACGTCACCAGTGCTGTGTGCGATTTCAGTTGATCCGCGCGCTGCCCGAATTGAACGTCGATCACCTGACGAAGCTCGTCCAGTCCGCTTCGCTCCAGCAATTCGGCTGCCAGACTCGGCGAATCAGTGGCACCCAGCTTTATCGACGTCACGGCGAGGCGAATTCCGAAGAGCCCGAACCGATCGGCCAATTGCGCCCGCATCGCCGCATCGACCGGGAGTGGACTGTCCTGCCTGGCAAAACGATCCGCGGAGAGCAGTGCCAGGCTCAGATCCTCGGATGCAACCTGCGCGAGCGCCGAGAAGGCAGCGAACTCACTCTGCCTCATCGTCCGTGCGGCGAGTGCCAGCAGACCTGCCACGGGAACCACCGACTGACACAGGCCGGTTCGCTCCAATTCCTCGGCAAATCGTGCCGCGACGTCCTTCGCCGAAGACAACGCGTCGAGCCTGCCTGCGCCGACCTCGTCGGCACGCGAGAGAACACCGATCACTCCGAGCGGGCCGGATTCTCCGCCGACATGATCAGCGATCTTCCCGAGGAACTGCATGTCACTGGCGTTCAGGGCGCGCAGCAGGTAGACCACCGCGTCCGCGCCGGGCGCACCACCATCGGGAACCAGCATGTCCCAGGTTCGGGCCGAAACCTCGGTCGAGAGCGACGACGTACCTGGGGTGTCGATGATCGTTGTACGAGCCAATGCCGAAGACGGCCAGTCGACGTCGATGCGGTCCACCGAGTCTGCGGTGTACTCCCCCAGATCGAACGTGAGCCTGCCGTCGCGGCGCGTCACCGGCACGTTGAACTCGGCACCGTTCTCAGCCGTCGCAGTCACCTGGGGCGTTGTCCCGTTCCGATACCAGGTGACGACGCGCGTGCACTCCGTCGCGTCGGTAGGCGCTATATCCTGTCCGACAAGCGAATTGAGCAGCGTCGACTTCCCCGCCTTGAGGGAGCCGGCGAGCGCCACCCGGAGTGGCTCGCCGAGTCGGGCAGCGCATTCGTCCAACTGGGCTCGCGTCTGCGGCTGGTCCGCGTAGACCCGTCTGGCCTGGTCGATCAGAGCATGTGCCGACTCCACAGCGGTCACGGCGGTCGTGGCACTCATGCGTTGGTCACCTTTGCCGGAGCAGGAGCCGGAGTTTCGCCGATCAGCGTTCCGGCAACGGCGTCAAGCTCTGCGACGACGCGCATGTCGGTCTCCAGACGCTTGATACGAGCGGCGTGTTCGCTCGACTCCAACTGCGCAGCTTCCTGCGTGGCGCGGAGGGATTCGTTGATCGAACGCAGCGCCTGCTCGGCGATGTCGGTGAAATGATCCCGCAGAAGCCGCTGCACCAGGCGGAGGCGGTCCTTCGACTCCTTGCCCACCTGGAAGCTGACGTCGTCGGCAAACCGTCGGATTGCCGCTTTCGCCTCGGCCCGACGCTTGAGCACCTGTGCTTGTTTGTCTTCGCGATAAGCCTTGGTACCCAGCAGAACCCCGGCTCCGATGGAGATCGGGTTGACCAGCGCCATGCCCATCATCGTGGTGATCAAGCCGAACATCAGGACGCCGCCGTACGAGCCGCGCATGCCGACCAGGACCTTCTGAGTGATGCCGATACGGCCGGATTCGAGGTCCGACAACGCGCCAACCGGTTCCAGGAAACCGTCGGTGTCGGCGACGTCGAGATGCGGGAGCGCGACGTCGCCGGTCTCCGCAAAGTGCTGCGCCACAACTTCTGCCAACCATTGAGCTCGATCGTGAGCCCACACGAAGTTGTCACCGATAGCGGTGGCGATCTCCTGTTCGAGCCACTCCCCCACTACGTCCCAGTCCTTACCTGGATCGCCTTCGTCGACCGTCTCTTCGGCCTGGCGGGTGACCCGGCGCAACCGGTCCCGGAGGTCGTGATCGATGTCGGCGGCGAGGTCTGCAATGCCGTCGCCGAGGCTCTGTTGCCAGAGCGAGGTCTTCTTGTGCAGTTCCTCGGCCGCTGCCCGGGCACGCTGCAGGCCGGCGACCGCCGCTTGAGCGGTGGACGGATCCTTCAGCGCCGCAAGCTCACTGCCCATCTCCAACGTCAGATGTGCTGCCGAGGAACGCACGTCCATCGCAACTGCGCGTCGCGTGTTCGACTCGGCACGCGCAACCACGTTGTCCCGCAGGAACTGATAGAGGTCCAGAAATCCGGATTCCGCCTCGAGTTCCTTGTCCCCCAGTCTCAGTGCGTGCGACCGCAGTACCGAGGAGATCGGAATGAGCGGCAGGTCCAACCCGGCGCGCTGGAGATGTCCGCGATCGGCGTCGAGGATCTGTCGCCAGTGCGGGTACAGATCGGTCTTGCTGATCAGACCGGCCACCGCAGGACACAGATTGACGACCTGGCGGATGAATCCCAGCTCGGGTTCGGTGAACTCCTGACTGGAGTCCGACAGAACCAACACGGCATCGGCCGCAGTGATCAATCCCAATGTTCCTGCAGCATGCGGATTTCCATGACCACCGACACCAGGGGTGTCGATCAGAACCAAACCGTCGGCCAACAGCGGACTGGGAACACCCACTTCCACACGCAGAACTTCACGCCCTTCGGCGCGAGGCGTGGCCGGGGTGATCCCCATCAGTTCTTCGAGCGGGAGGGGCACCCGGATGGGCGCCGCACCCGGATCGGCGAGAATCAATTCGGCGACCGCGGTCTCCGCGTACTGCACGACCGTCGCCACGGCAGTGGTCTCGTCGTCACCGACCGAACACACGTCGATGCCGAGCAGAGAATTGACGAACTGGCTCTTGCCCTGTTTGAGGGGACCGACCACCACGATACGAATACGTGGATCATTGACTCTGACCTGAGCATTCTCGAGTCGGCGCACCAGATCCGTGCGCCCGAAATCCTTCGCCACGACGGCTGTTCGTTCGAGCAACGACGCCGTCGACGACGCGACGCGCGCCTTCCGACTGCTTACCTGACTCGCTGAATCACTCATGAGCTACGTTGACCCGCAATTCTTCCCGACTCGAATATCCGGCCCTGCGAACGCATAGCGCACGCAGGGCCGGATTTGTTACATCAGGTCATTTTGACCGATTTCAGTTCCTGCGTCAGCAGATCAGGGATGCAGGTGATCGACAACCGCAACCGGGTCGATGTGATCGACCGGTGCTGCAACCGAATCCTCGGCGAAGAGCGAGTGTCCGGTATCGGCGCTCAGTCCCGAACCGGAGCCCGCACCGAAAGCGTCGGTCGCATCGATCGACGACCACGGGTTCAGCGCACCGGTCAAGGAACTTGTCAGGTCGGACACGCCGCTGACTGCTCCACCGAGGGATCCACCCAGGTCAGCGACTCCGCCGCCGCCAACGGTACCGCCACCGTCGACGGTGCCACCGGCAGCCGCGGCTGCGTCGGCACCGATCGAACCTGTCACGTCGGTGACTGCTCCGACAGCCCCGCCGAGCGATCCACCGAGATCGGTGACGCCGTTCAGTGCTCCGCCGAGCGACCCACCCAAACCAGCCGCAGCGTTCGTGGCGGCGTCGAGACCTGCTGTTGCGTCCAGAGCACCGCCCACCGTTGCTCCGAGGTCGCCGGTCACACCGCCGAGGTTCAGGCCGTCTGCCGCGATGCTTCCGAGGTCGACGGAAGGCAGTTCAGCGGAGATCGGGCCAAGGTTCACTGCGCCGAGGTCGACGGAGGGCAGGTCGGCGCCGATCGAACCGGTGTCGATTCCGCCGAGGTTCAGTGCCGTGTCCAGCGCTCCACCGAGTGCGCCTTCGGCACCGAGAACGCTGTCGAGAGAGCCCCCCAGCCCGAGGCCGGCGCCCAGCGCACCGTCCAGCGCGCCGGTGAGGTCCGTGCCCACGGAACCGACAGCACCCAAGCCGCCTGCACCTGCGAGAGCGGTGTCGAGAGCCGCAGCCACACCGGCTGCCAAGCCTGCTTCGCCGCCCAGGCCGAGTGCACCACCGAGGTCGATTCCGGTAAGTCCGCCTGCGCCCAGCGCTGCGTCGAGTGCGCCGCCGAGACCGCCCGCCAGCCCGGCATCGATGCCGAGTGCCGAACCGAGGACACCTTCGAGAGCCGTCGACAGATTCGCACCGCCGCCCAGAGCCGCTGCGAGGTCTGCGCCGAGACCGCCTTCGAGGTCGAGTGCTCCCCCGAGCAGTCCACCGAGTGCGCCGCCCAGGTCGGCTCCGACCGTTCCGCCGGCACCGAGGGCGCCGGAGAGTGCCGCGCTGAGCTGCGCGCCCAGGTCTGCACCCCCGCCGAGTACGGCGTCGAGGTCGAGTCCTCCGCCGAGGCCCAATGCTGCGTCGAGTGCGCCGCCGAGTGCAGTTTCCAAACCGCCGCCGACGCCGAGTGCGCCGCCGAGTGCGCCGCTCAGGGCTGCACCGAGATCGAGGCCGCCCGCGATATCGGTGAGAACGCTGACATCCGTGATCGCTCCGAGGACGCCGCCGAGTGATGCACCCAGATCGGCGCCGATCGTGCCGCCGGCTCCCAGGACACCGGAGAGCGCGCCGGACAACGCCGTGCTGAGGTCGCCCGTCAGAGCGCCGGCCAGATCGAGGCCGCCGCCCAGTGCAAGGGCGGATTCCAGTGCGCCGGTCAGGCTCGCGCCCAGTTCGCCGCCGATGTCGAGGAGTCCGCTGAGGTCTGCTGCGCCGCCGAGGAGTCCACCGAGAGCCAGTCCGAGGTCGGCTCCGAGGTCGCCACCGATGGCAAAGACCGGTGCGAGGGCTCCGCTGAGCCCCGCCGTCAGGTCGAGTCCGCCGACCACACCGATGGCGGCGTCGAGGGCTGCGCCCAGTTCCGCGGTCAGACCGCCGGTCACTCCGAGGGCGCCGCCCAGAGCCGCGCTGAGCTGTGCGCCCAGATCGAGAGCTCCTTCGAGATCGAGTGCACCGCCGAGGCCCAGGCCGGCTTCGATGACGGCGCCGAAGGCTGCGCCGAGGTCGGCACTGATCTCGCCGCCGATGGCAAGCGCAGCGCTGAGGGCTGCTGCGAAGTCGCCGACCAGGTCGAACTGGCCGCCGAGGGCGCCTCCGACTCCGAGACCTGCACCGGCGCCGAGACCCAGGCTGCCGCCGAGGCCGCCACCCAGTCCACCGGTGAGACCACCACCGATTCCGAGACCGCCGCCGATGGCACCCGCAGCGGACGCGCCGGCGTTGACGATCGCGGACAGGTCGGCGCCGCCACCGGCAAACAGTCCGGACTCGGCAACCAGCGGAGCGACGGCGACGATGTCGGCGGGGCTGACGTCGCACAGACCGGCAGCGTTGAGTGCCGCGGTCGGGTTGGCGCAGTAGTTGGCAGCTGCCTCGTCGTCACGAAGTAGCCCGAGGATGAATTCGAGTACGGCGTTCGTTGCCATGGCGGGTTCTCCTGAAGTTCGTTGACCGGGTTGTTGCCGGTGGGTTGTTGCCGGTGATCCGGAAACTGGTGCGCTGCCAGAGGTAGCGAGTGGAATCAACGCTAAGAACTTTTGCGACTGGGGCCAACGGGGAGCACCCCCCTCTTCTGCGTGGACAGACGGGGAAGCCCCCTACGGGGTACGCCCGCTCGGAATAGGGGGATTTGCTCCGATTAGGGGATCGGTCCCCTACTTCGCCGCGACGCCTCCGATCCGGTAACGATCTAGGTCCTGAAACCGACATCGCAGACAACCGCGACAGTCCTTCTGTCGCCCACGACCAGGGGAGTTCGTTCATGGCGGCAGGGCTCGGCATCAGCATCGGTTCGGCCACTCTCGTAGCTGTCACCGACGGCTCGACCGGTGAAACGCAACAGGTCCGCTTACCCAGTGCGCTGCAATTGGACGACGGATCCGTCATCACCGGATTTGTCGAGCGCGTCGGAGACCCGATCCCGATACTTGCCGCCGACGGTACCGAGTACCGCGGCGAGTCTCTCGCAGCGACAGCGGTAGGCGCGCTCGTCGGCCAGGCTGGCCGCGAAGAAGGGCCAACTGTTGTCCTGGCTCATCCGGTGGGGTGGAACCGCCACACAGCACGCACCATGGAGTCCGCGCTGGACGACGCCGGGGTTCACGGGGCTACTCTCGTCGCCGAACCCGCGGCCGTCATGGCGTGGCTCGCCGCTTCCGGAAACGCTGCCAACGACGGTCTGACCGTCGTCTACGACCTCGGCGCTCGCTCGCTCGACGTCACGATGATGTCCACGACCGGCGGACGAAGCGAGATCTTCGGAAAGCCACTGCGCAGCGAGGACATCGGCGGCGACGAATTCGATCACCTCGTCACCGTGCACCTGCTCGATGCGGTTTCCGACCACTTCGCAGCCCTTGATCCCTTTGCTCCCGAGACGATTGCAGCGCTGGAAACTCTGCGCGAGCAAGCCCGCGCAGCCAAGGAGGAACTTTCCACCGAGACGGAAACCGTTGCTCGCGTGACGCTTCCCGGCGCCGTCAGCGACATTCGACTGGTTCGTTCCGAGCTCGAGGATCTGATCAGGCCCGCCCTCACCGAATCGGTGGCCTTGGTGCGCGAAAGCCTGCGATCTGCCGGCGTCGAGTCCAGTGATGTCAATCAGGTTGTTCTGGCCGGCGGAAGCTCGTCCATTCCCCTTGTCGCCGAACTACTGTCCGCGGAGCTTCGTGTTCCGGTAATCGCCGACGCCGATCCCGCGTCGTGCGCGGCGTCCGGCGCCGCGGCACTCGCCCTCGACGCCCGAGACTCGCAAGTGCCGGCCGCCGCCACTGCAGTGATTCCCGCCGAGCCGTCGCGCAAGCCCGCACCGGTTCCTGCCTTCTCGACTCCGTTGCTTGCCGAGCCGACAGAGGAAGAGAACACGGCGACTCGACGCTCGTCGAGGGTGGGCGTCGTTGCTGCGGTGGTAGGAGCGTTCATCGTGCTCGCCGCAGGCGGACTCGGAATCGGAACGGCCATGGACAAGATCAACGTTCCGTCCAGTTCGGCGGACACCACCAGTGAGTCCACCTCGTCCACCGCTTCGACCACGCCGGGCTCTACCCCCGGCAGCACCACGGCAGCCGAAGCAGCAGGTAACGGATCCACGACTGCGAACAACGTTACTCAGAACAATCAGCCCGGCTCTCCTGCTGCCGCAGGCGGTTCGACGACGGCACCAGGGGCAGTTCCGGTTGCCGGCGCACCAGCTGGATCTGCTCCCGCACCAGGTGAGACCGCCCAGTCGGCGCCTGCACCTGCCGCACCCGGCGCCCCGGCGCCCGCACCGGCTCCCGCCCCGGCACCGGCGCCCGCGCCCGGAGCAGGCGTCGGAACCGGTATCGGTGATGCTGCGACCGGCATCGGCAACGGTGTCGGCGGTTTGGTCGACGGCGTCGGGGACGGTGTCGGCGGCGTGGTCGGAGGTCTCGGTAACGTCGTCGGTGGTGTCGGAAACGTGGTCGGTGGTGTCGTCGGCGGCGTCACCGCGCCGATCCGCTGACCGGCGGGCTTTCGATGAACCGTGACAACGGCACCGAATCGTCTTACATTGCAGGACTTTTGCGCGGCATCGACCTGACTGCATCGCCACTGCGCCTGTTCGTCACCGGGACCGACGCCAGCGCTCGGCCCCAAGTGACGAGGGCGGTGCGCAAGAGGATCGAATCTGGTGACAGACCCGTGGTCACCGTCGTCACGCATGACGCCCCGGCCGATGCGATTGTGGTGATCGCGGACGCACAGGCTCTGACCTCCGACGAAATCCGTGCTCTGAACGAACTGGTTCAACGTGACGACCTCGGAGTTGTCATCGCCTCCGATCGGATCGATCCTCCACTCGCACCGATCTACTCGAACATCTCGAGTTTCGGTACCGTCCTACATCTGAACCCGTTGAACCGGTCAGATATTCGGAAGATCGCCGCGGAGCGAAGAGTTCCGCTCGACGATCGTGCCGTGCTGACGCTCGAGCATCTGGCCGGTGGTTCCTTCGGGGCCGTCGAAGCGTATTTCGCCGCCGCCTCGGCGGGCCGCCCGGAAATGGCGACAGCCGTACGCACACACATCCTCCATCAGGTCACCGCTCTGCATCCGATCGAGCGTGAGATCCTCGAGGTTTCATTCGCCGTCCCGGACATCGACGCTTTCGAGCTCGATCTGGGACAGGAGAAGTTCAGTCTCACAGCGGCATTCGACCGAGCACTGGCCACCGGACTGTTCGGTTCGCGATCACCTCTCGTCGCGAGCGTTGTGGCAGAGTCGACCAGCACAGGACGTATCCGCAGCGAGCTGATCAGAATCGTCGAATCACGAGCGAACGCGAGAACCCTCGATATCGATACAGCACGAAGACTTTTCGACTCCGGCATCCGCCACCGCGATCTCACGGCTGTACTACGAGACGCAGTCGACGCGAGCACGCCGACGGTCGCGGCAGATCTTTTTCGTCGTGTGAATTCGATCGAGCCTCTCGGCGTGGCGGACACGCTGCTGTACGCCCAGGTCTCGGCTCGGAGTGGTGACCTCGACACTGCCTGCCGCCTGGCCGATTCCGTCATCGCCGAACCCGATCTCGACAACGCGAGACTGGCTGCGGCGGTGCGAATCCGCGCAGCTTCGTCCGCAGCATGCGGCCAACTCCGCGCCGCCGCAGATCTCTACACCTGGCTCGGGCCAGGGCGCACCGAAACCGAATCCCCCTTCGCCGCAATCACCTTCCTCGGCATCGGCAACGTCGATGACGCGAACGCGGCGCTCGCCGGGCATACTGGATCACCGTCGAGCTCCACGGTCGGCGCTGCCACACTGGCCAATGGACTGATGCAATCGGTCACGGGGAGTGCACCGAGTGCGCTCAACACGATGTCGCGCGCACTTTCGCTCCCCGGCGGCTCCGGCACATCTGAATTCCAGCCTGATTCCGCCCCGGCGCTGGTAGCTCTTGCACTCCTGCACAACGGCGCCCATGAACGGGCCGCCGCTGTCGTCGCGGCCGCGATCGCCGCCGACGACGCAAGCAGTCACACGTGGGCGCGGCTTCACCTTCTCGACGCGTGGATCGCGATGACCCGTGGGCACGACACTGCTGTCGAAGATCTACCGGAGGAGGTAGTCCGCGGCCCCCTCCGTGAGCGTGACGCACTGTTTCTGCATGCCATGATCGTGGGTCTCGCTCGACGCTCCGGCGATCTCGCCCAGCTGCGGCGAGCCTGGTCGGGCGCAGCCGGCACCCTCTCGTCCTGCAGCGTGGATCTCTTCAATTTGCTTCCCATCGGCGAACTGTGGCTTGCGGCAGTACGACTCGACGAGGCCGAGCAGGTCGAGCATCTGGTCGACGACGCACGCACGCTCCTCCGAGCACTTGGCGAGCCTCCGCTGTGGTCTTCGCCGCTGCATTGGTACGGCGTCCAGGCGTCGATCCTCTCGCAGTCACCGGCCGATCTCCTTCCACACGCCCATACACTCGCGGAATCAGCCAAAACCCACACTTACGCAGCCGGTTTGGCGACCGCCGGACGCCAGTGGCTTCTACTCATGCAGGGCAGCGTCGACGCAGACGACGTGGAAGCTGCAGCGCGAACGCTCAACCGCATCGGGCTGCCCTGGGACGCGGCCCGCTTGGCGGGCGAAGCAGCATTGCGCACACCGGACACCAAATCGGCCACCGCATTGCTCCACGTTGCGCGCTCGCTACGCACAACGTCGACGGCCGAGACCAATGCAACCGATTCGACCGACAGCGCGGCACCACCGTCGGTACTGACCGAGCGCGAACAAGAAGTTGCCGAACTCGTCGTCGTCGGCCTGACCTATCGGGAAATCGGCGAACGCCTCTACATCTCCGCTAAAACCGTCGAGCACCATGTCGCACGCATCAAGCGGCGCGTCGGGGCGCAGTCTCGTTCGGAACTGCTCACCATCCTTCGCAGCATGACACCGCCGAACAAATAGTTAGCTGCATATTGTCCGGAGGGTTGCGTATATCCGTTTAAGTGATAGTTTTCACAGGAATCAGGACATGCATGCCGAGCAAAGTTCGGTAACTGTGAAACGGGGATCGCTATGAAGTGGGGAGTCGAACTCGCCGTCGGCAATAAACGAAGCATTGCTGCGATCGCGAAACCCGACTCGGAACCAGTGATCCTCGAACGCGAATCGGTGCTGCACCACGCTCCTGACGGCACCGTGCAGCTAGGTGAAACCGCGTTGGGGTCAACCGGCTTGCGCGGGTTCCTCGACAGGGTTGGAACTGACGATACCGACAACTTCTCCGAGCACATGACGCGAGGAGAGGAACTCGTAGCGACAGCAATGTATTGCCTGGTCAAGGAGGTCCGAACACTCACTGATCAGAACCTGAACATCTCTGCGGTGATCCCGGCAGGTTGGTCGAACGATTCCGTCGACGCACTGCGCGGCGCACTCGACAGCATGGATCTCGACGGCGTCGAACTGATTCCGGAAGAGAAAGCCTCTGCGGCCTGGCTCGCGGATCCGGATGCCGACGACAGTGCAGCCCGCGGAGCCGCAGAGTTGGCCGCGCCTTACTCGATCACCTCTACCTGTTCCGAACCCGAGCCAACCGATCTTGCCGAGCCAGAGGACACCCTCGAGGAGTTTCCGCCGTTCGTCCTGATCGAACCGGAGCCGGAATCCGGCGTGGAAGTACCGGGCACGAAAGCACCGAGCGTCGACGGTTGGTTGAATCGTCAGTGGCGATCGGAGCGCCGACCGATCATCGCCGCAGCAGCCGCCGCAGTCTTTCTGACGGTGTCGGGATGCGCGGCCGCGGTCATCATCGGACACACTCCGACCATTTCAGCGCCCGGGATTCTCGACGCACAATCTCCCCTGCCCACCGGCACCACGCCCGCCACTGCGGCGAGTCCGTCCGGCACGGTTTCGCACTCAGCGACCTCGCTCCCGTCGGAAGTACCCGCTCTCGGCGCGCAGCCGACGGCGCAGTCGTGGTCATCCGAAGCGGAATCGACCTCATCCGAATCCCAGCCCATCCCGGCGAGTCCGGGCACCGGTACCGAGAAATCGACTACGGCGAACGTCCCCGCGCAACAGGGATCGCCGATCACCATCCAGCTCGACCCCCTTCGGATCGAGAACCTGCCGCCGGTCGTCGGACCGCTGAATCCGGTCGATCCGGCTACCCCGGACACTCCCGCCGTGACCGACCCCACTGATACACAGACAACGCCGACGCAGCCCTCCAACCCGACCGACACAACCGATCCGGTGGTGCCGAATCCCGACATGCCCGTCATGCCATTGGCCCCGAGACCCGGAATGCCAAGTTAGACAGAAAGATTGAACAGCCAGACAGGAGGCGCATATTCCTCGTCGAAACTTTTCCCCTATGGTGGGTGCGGTACCTACCGGCTCGGTGCCGGGGACTTGAAGGGATTTCATGCGTAACTCGTTGGCGATCCGCACCGCTGTGGTCGGCGCCTCGGCACTACTGCTCGCAGCTCCATTCACCACGACGGCATCGGCAGAGCCCGCCTCCGACACGCATGTCGAACAGCTCGGAGCCGACCAGCTTCCGGCTGAGCTGGTCGAGGCGATCACACGCGATCTGAAGATCTCCCCACTGGAGTATCTCGACCGCGCTGCCAAAGCTCAGGAACTCGGCGCGTACGCCCAGGAATTCAAGTCCGAGCGCCCCGGCGACTACGCCGGATCGTGGATGGGACTCGACGGTCAACCCGTCGTAGCCGTCACCACCACCGAAGCTGCTCGAATCGCGGCCGACGACGGATACCGCACCCACGTCGCCCCCGTCTCCGCCGACACCCTCGAGAAGACGCTGGCCGACGTCAACGGATGGATCGCCGGGCTGCCCAAGGAAATATCACGCGCAGTCAATTCGGCGACTATCGACGTCTTGAACAACCAGGTCGTCATCGACGTTGCGAACAGCCCCGTCGGGCAGGCACTCAATCTTCCGACCCTGCTCGAGAACACCAAGATCGTTCTCAGCCCGGACGGTGGCGGAGCGGTTGATCCCGGAGCGCTCGGCGGCGACACCTACATCACGTCGACAGGTCCTATTCGCGAGACACCGACCGAGAACATCTCGGTCTGCTCCTTCGGGTTCAACGCCGTCGACGATCAGAACAATGCACTCAATATCAGTGCCGGACACTGCAATCCGGCCGAGGGTTCGAAGTCGCCCGTCTACCTGCCGAATCACGCGAACGTCGACGACAGTCGGTTGATCGGCGCCTTCTCACAGTCTTCCGTCGGCAACAACGCCGGTGATCTCGATTACTCGGTCATCAAGTTCGACCAGTCGGGCATCGACGCGGGCCTCGACCGCGCTGCCGTCCGCGGTGCCAACGGGACCACCCTCGCGATCACCGGAACAGCACGTCCCGTGATCGGCGCTCCCATCTGCAAGTCGGGTCAGACGTCGTCCTTCACCTGTGGCGTCGTGGCAGCCGATCGCGTCGAAACACAACTGGTCATGGCTGACGGCGATTCACGAACCGTTCGCGGATTCGCCGGTACCGCGTGCACCCTCGCCGGGGACAGTGGCGGCGCCATCGTCTCCGGAACCCTGGCGCTGGGCATCACCAGCGGTTCCAACAGCAGCGGCGCACCCAGTTGCAACGAAGCGAACCTGGTACTCGCGACCTCCGGTGGAACCTCGAATCTGGGTATCCCGGTCGGAGACATCCTCGACGCTGCAGATCGTGCATCCGGTGGCGGTGTCGGTTCCGGAATCCGCGTTCGCACTGCGGGTTGACCAACGCCTGATTCACAGCACTGTGCCCGCCGATCTGTTCTGATCGGCGGGCACAGTGCTGTTGTCGGTCGGGGTCAGCGCTGTTTGCTCATGTAACGGGTGGGAATAGCGCGTTCGAACCCATATAGTCATGGTCGACTGTGATCGGCTCACCACAAGTCCGTGAGCCGTATCCGTGTGCTCCCAGGGGGGTGGTACGCGGTCAACGAAGTGGAAAGGCCCACATGCGAAGCTCCATCGCACGTCGCGCCGCAGTGTTCGGTTCGGCCGCGCTGCTGCTCCTCGGACCGATTACCGCGGTCGCGAACGCAGAACCGAATGAATCCGGGGTATCCGATCAGGCAGCCCATCTGCCCGTCGAACTCGCCGAAGCCCTACAGCACGACTTGGCGCTGACGCCCGACCAGTTCGTCTCGCGTTCCGAACTCGCGCAGAAGCTCGCAGAGTTCGCCGCCATCGCGCGCGTCCAGTTTCCCGACTCTTTTGCCGGCGTGTGGCTCGACGACCTCGGCAAGGGCATCGTCGCTCTCGCTGACGGTCGCGACAAGGATGCTGCCCGCGAGGCCGCCGAGAAGGCCGGCTTCGAGGTCAAGGACGTCGCGCAGAGCGAGCAGGCTCTGCAAGGTCAACTCTCGGCACTCAACACCTGGCTCGATTCGCAGCCTGCCGAGGTCGCAGACCTCGTGCGCGGCATCGCCGTCGACGTGGTCGGCAACGGAGTCGCCCTCACCGCCGATCCTGCCGCCGGCATCGAATTGCCTGAGTTCCTGAAGCGGACCGTCGTCCACACCGCTGCTCCGCTACTGGTTCCCCCGATCGTCGCGGACCTCATTCCCGCAACCGGATCCGCAACCGGCGACGCTGCACTGGGCGGAGACGCCTTCGGCGCGACCTCCGGTAACACCGGACTGCGTTGTTCATTCGGCTTCAACGGCACCGACGGTTCAGGACGCACGGTCAACATCAGCGCCGGTCACTGCGATCCCAACCGTGCCGCTGCCGGCACCTCGAACTCCAGCCAGGTCTTCCCGATGGTGAACAACCAGACCGGGCCCCGCGTCGGATACTTCGCCAAGAGCAGCTTCGACGGGCGTGACTACTCGATCATCAACATCGACGACAACGCGAAGTACCGCTTCGAGAACAACAGCGTGCGGGTCCCGTTCAACCGTTCGGTCAATATCACCGGTACCGCCGATCCCATTGTGGGCGCCCCGGTCTGCAAGGCGGGATCGACCACCGGCTTCAGCTGCGGCGTCGTCACCGGCGTCAACCGCGTCGCCAAGGTCTTGGATCACACCCTCGACAACGGCTTCACCACCAACATCTGCGTCCTGCAGGGTGACAGCGGTGGCCCCATCGTCTCCGGAACGTTGGCAGTGGGCATCACGAGTGCGTCCAACGTCGCCACCTCTCCCCTGTGCGAGATCGCTCAGGCCGAGACGTTGTTCGGACAAGAAGCACCGACGCAGTACGCGACGCCGATCAACGACATCCTCGCCGCCAATCCAGGCCTGAAGGTTCGCGACTACTGATCGCACGCATTCCCCGAGACAGCAAAACGGGCGCCACACCTTTCGAAGGTGTGGCGCCCGTTTCGGCGTTCGTGACGTCTAACCGGAAGCGCTGCTTACTCGAAGAGAGTTGTTCCGGCCGGAGCGTTCAGGACCTTGATCAGGTCCATGCCCGCGACGATTGCGGTTCCGCCGCCGGCGAGGATGGTACCGGCGACTCCACCGATACCGGCACCGGTGACCATGCCGGGGAGGCAGCCGATAACCAGGCCGGGCAGACCCACGATGCAACCGATGACTGCTCCGACGATCGTGCCGGTGAGGCTACCGATCTGCGTGGCAAGCCCGAGCTGTGACTGGAACTTCTCGATTGCCTTCTGATCCTCGTCAGGCGAAGCAACCGGGGTGAACTCGGCAGCGACCGGCTTCGGCTTGGAGCTGGCCGGGTCCAGGTTCGGCTTGAGGGTGAGGGTCTTGCCGTCCTCACTGATGGTCTCGTCGAACGGGAACTGAACGTCCCCGAGGTTGAACGCGAGCGGCAGGCTCACGAGAGTTGCGCCCTGGCTGTTCTGCAAGTCGACGTGTGTGCCGTCACCCGATACCCGGAATGCCCCGGCATCGATTGTGGTGACAACAGCCTGGTCGACGACCTCGGCGGTGTACGAAACGTCGGGTGACGTCTCCGGAGCTGCGTAAGAAGTACCTGCAGCGATGCCCGTAGCGGCAATGGTCATCGCTGCGATGGCCGCAGCTTTACGAATGAACATTTTTGATCCTCCCCGGGAGCGAGCGGGCGCAAGTCGATGACTCACACCACCCGTTTCCCCTGTGCGTGACGGGCGTAACGATAACAGCCGGTCGGTTGTCCTCACCTGCCCGGAAACCGAGTTAGGGCTGCCTGACAGAAAGGAGCCCGACGGCCACCGCCTAACGTGACGACCAGACATGTCTGCGTTTGACCAAGCCCGTCCGACGCAGAAGATTGATCTCTCCAGGCCACGAGCGGTTACCAGTCGGTATCTACAGGCTGGTAATGCTAGTTACTGGCGGGTAACATAACGCAGGTTAGTATCAGTGGGCTGTCCCGAGGTGGCCGACGCGTCGCCCTGAAACGAAAGGCCGCGACATGAATGCCCTGACGATTACGTTGGGCACGATTGGTGCTCTGCTGAGCTTGGTGTGTTGGTACATCTTCCTCTCAGGCGCGCTGAGGATGTTCAACACCGTGCGCATCGGCCAGTCGGCACCCGATCGATGGCGCCCGTTCTTCCCTCGCTTCAAGCAGATGATCATCGAGTTCATCGCGCACACGCGCATGAACAAGTTCCGCAGCGTCGGCTGGGCCCACTGGCTCGTCATGGTCGGCTTCCTCGGCGGATTCCTGCTCTGGTTCGAGGCTTACGGCCAGACGTTCAACCCCGAGTTCCACTGGCCCATCTTCGGTAACACGTGGGCGTGGCACCTGTGGGACGAGATCCTGGGCCTCGGCACCGTCATCGGTATCACCACGCTGATCGTGATCCGTCAGCTCAACCACCCGCGTCTGCCTGCACGCCTGTCCCGGTTCGGCGGCTCCAACTTCAAGGCCGCCTACGTCATCGAGGGCATCGTCCTGCTCGAGGGCCTGGGCATGATCATGGTCAAGGCCGGCAAGATCGCGACCTACGGTCACGCCAACCCGTGGACCGACTTCTTCACCATGCAGGTCGCCAAACTGCTTCCCGCCAGCCCCGTCATGATCTCGGTGTTCGCGTTCGTCAAGCTGATGACCGGCATGATCTGGCTCGCGATCGTGGGCCGCAACATCACCTGGGGCGTCGCCTGGCACCGCTTCTCCGCGTTCTTCAACATCTACTTCAAGCGTGAAGACGACGGCACCGTCGCGCTCGGCGCGGCAAAGCCCATGATGTCCAAGGGCAAAGTCCTGACGATGGAGAACGTCGACCCCGACACCGACACTCTCGGCGCCGGAAACATCGAAGACTTCTCCTGGAAGGGCTGGCTGGACTTCACCACCTGCACCGAGTGCGGGCGTTGCCAGTCCCAGTGCCCTGCTTGGAACACCGGAAAGCCGCTCTCCCCCAAGCTGCTCATCATGTCGCTGCGTGACCACGGCTACGCCAAGGCCCCGTACCTGCTCGCTGGTGGACGCAAGGACATGGGCGGCGACGAGATCGGACTCGTCGACAGCGAAGGCAACGTCAAGGAAGCCGCACTCGCAGCCATCCCCGAGGCCGCACGCCTCGAGGCCGACCGCAAGCTCGTCGGTGAAACCGTCGAAGGTGAGATGGCCCCGGTCATCGACGCCGAAACCTTGTGGAGCTGCACCAACTGCGGCGCCTGCGTCGAACAGTGCCCCGTCGACATCGAACACGTCGACCACATCATCGACATGCGTCGCTACCAGGTCCTGATCGAATCGGAGTTCCCCTCCGAGCTCGCCGGCCTGTTCAAGAACCTCGAGAACAAGGGCAACCCCTGGGGCCAGAACTCCAAGGATCGCCTCAACTGGATCAACGAGATGGACTTCGAGATCCCCGTCTTCGGCAAGGACGCCGACAGCTTCGAGGACTACGAGTACCTCTTCTGGGTCGGCTGCGCCGGCGCCTACGAAGACCGTGCCAAGAAGACCACCAAGGCCGTCGCCGAGCTCCTCGCCACCGCGGGAGTGAAGTTCATGGTCCTCGGCGCCGACGAAACCTGCACCGGCGACTCCGCACGTCGTGCCGGCAACGAGTTCTTGTTCCAGCAGCTCGCAATGCAGAACATCGAGATGCTCAACTCGGTCTTCGACGGTATCGAGCAGAAGAAGCGCAAGATCGTCGTCACCTGTGCGCACTGCTTCAACGCCCTCGGCAACGAGTACCCGGAGGTGGGCGGCGACTACGAGGTCGTGCACCACACCCAGCTGCTCAACCGTCTGGTGCGCCAGAAGAAGCTGATCCCGGTTGCGTCCGTGAGCGAAGACGTCACCTACCACGACCCGTGCTTCCTCGGACGCCACAACAAGGTTTACGACGCTCCCCGTGAACTCATGGAAGCCTCAGGCTCCAAGCTGGTCGAAATGCCGCGTCACGGCGAACGTTCCATGTGCTGTGGTGCCGGTGGTGCTCGCATGTGGATGGAAGAGAACATCGGTAAGCGCATCAACGTCGACCGCGTCGACGAAGCGCTCTCCACCAACCCCAAGAAGATCGCCACGGGTTGCCCGTTCTGCCGCGTCATGCTCACCGACGGCGTCACTGCCCGCCAGGAGCAAGGCCAGGGCGAAGGCGTCGAGGTCGTCGACGTCGCGCAGTTGATGCTGAACTCCGTCACCCGCCTCGATCCCGCCCAACTCGGCGAGAACATCAAGGTGATCCCGCGTGAGAAGGCCCCGGTCGCTGCTGAGGCAAAGGCTGAGACCGTCGAGCAGGATCGGGTCGCCGAAGTCGAGGAAGCCGCCGCGACTCCGGAAGCCAAGGCTGCACCGGCAGGCAAGGGTCTGGCCATGAAGGGCCTCGCCAAAGCACCAGGCGCAAAAGCTCCCGGCGCCAAGGCACCAGGCAAGGGCCTCGGAATGGCCGGCGGGGCAAAGGCTCCCGGCGCCAAGAAGGCGGCTCCCGCCGCAAGCGCGGAAGCTCCCGCCGCCGAAGCTGCTGCACCGGCCACACCTGTGGCAAAGCCCAAGGGTCTCGGTCTTGCGGGCGGAGCCAAGGCTCCCGGCGGCAAGGGACTGCAGATGAAGGGCGCCGCCAAGGCACCCGGAGCAAAGGCCGCTGCCGCACCGGCAGCGGAAGCACCGGCAGCTGAGGCTGCTGCACCCGAAGCTGCTGCACCCGTCGCCAAGCCGAAGGGTCTGGGCCTGGCGTCCGGCGCCAAGGCTCCCGGCGGCAAGGGACTGCAGATGAAGGGCGGGGCCAAGGCTCCTGGTGCGAAGGCTGCACCTGCTGCTGAAGCACCTGCCGCTGCACCTGCTGCTGAAGCACCTGCCGCTGCTCCCGCAGAGGCCCTCGCCGCCGAGGCGGAAGCCCCGAAGGCTCCACCGGTCGCCAAGGCCGGCGGACTCGGATTCAAGTCGGGTGCAAAGGCTCCCGGCGCTCGAAAGGCTGCTCCTGCTGCAGCCCCGGCGCCAGCTGCGGCACCGGCTCCCGAGGCCGAACCTGTGAAGGCAGAACCCGCCGCCGAAGCACCTGCTGAAGCGTCCGCACCCGCGGAAGCTCCGGCTCCTGCTGCCGCGCCGCCCGCCCCCAAGGCAGGCGGGCTCGGATTCAAGGCCGGTGCAAAGGCTCCCGGCCGCAAGAAGTAACCGCTCCACACGCGAATGCCCTCACCGTCACGGTGAGGGCATTCGTGTTTGTGTGGGGAGCCACTCCCGACCGAGCACCCATTCCCTCGACCAAACACACCTTGCTCTACGCGGAAAGCGGTGCTCGCCGTGGACAAGTGGTGCTCACTCCCCCGCTGCCAAATCGAGGTCGCCCTGTCAATCTGCGACAAGCATCACCGCACCGCGCGCACGCCCGACGCCCCTTTCCTGCTGCCGTCCGATGACGTATCGCCCCGGAGCGATTCCGGTCGCGCCGTGCTCCGGATGGATCAGGTACGCGGTCACTCGGGTGTCGAGCATGCCGAGCGCAAGGCCCCGAGCATCTTTCACCGGCGTCGACCACGTGCACTCCCCTTCGTCTGCAACCAGACTGTGGGGGTTACCGCCCGCCGCGCTTCGCAGCAGCTCCACTCCCGAGAGCGGCACTCTCACAGAGCGTGTCCACGGCAGAGGCGCCACGATATTTGCGAGCAGCGAAAACGGGATCACGATGAGATCGCCCTGCGCCTGAAGTCCGTCGATCACAGGAATGGACACTTCCTGGTCCAGGTAGTCGAAGACATCGAGGCCGGTGAGGGTGGTGAGAGCGGACAAGGTCATGTTCGAGTTCATAAGTATCACCAAGGGTTTGAGGATTGGGGGTTCGAGATTCAGGTTCGACGAACGAGACGGGAGTAATCGGCGCCGGTGATGCCGTAAGTCCAACCGGCGGCATCCAACGCGGAGGTAAACCATCCGGGTACGTGAAGGCCGTATCGACGCCGATGCCCGTCGCGTTCGAAAGAACCGTTGACCGCGAGGAGAATGCGTCCACTTCGGCCCCAGCCCTCCGGTGACGCGTAGAGCTGCAGCAGGCAACCGGCATTACCGGGATCGTCGGCTTGGTCGACCAGTGTCAGGCCGGCCAGCTCGATGTAGGAATCCCACCCGATCCGCTCGATTGCACATCGACGGATCTCTACATTGCGCTCGTGTGCGATGCGTTCGGCGGTCGGGTCGAGCACTACCCAGTCGGGAACGATCGCTCCGTGCAGAACGAACGCCTTTGTTCCGTCTGCGAATTCGAGTGCCGGGGAATCAGGGTGGTGGAGTCGGCGTTCTCCCCGCGCACTGCCCGGTATCCGCTCCGAGTGCAAGACCCTGGGTCGTTCCGCCATGATGCACACGTCGTCGAACGCCCACCACCACCCGGTCGAGTCAGCCAGTGCGGTCTGCACATCGAGAAGTTCACGGTCTTCCGAGCGGAAGGTCGCAAGACCGTATCGATGGCATGTGTCGTAGTACGCGATTCGATGGGCGTCCTGCTGCCCGTACCAGGTCACTCCACCCGCCACCGGGGTCGACATCGTTCGTATCGCAGCTGCCACGCCGTCGAACAGTGTGGTGTGCAACGATTCCCAGATTGCGGATCTGATGATCCGCGCTGGATTGACGCGGCGCTGAGTCGAACCCCGCTGAGTCGACCCCCGCTGATCCGACCCCTCGGACACGCTGGCACCAACGCCCCCGAACGCGCGACGTTCCATCTCCCAGCGTTCTATCTGCCAGTCAATGCTCCGACGTTCGATACGCGCGTTCATACGTCGGCGCGACGCCGAAAACATGCTCGCGATGTGCCCGCAAGCGCAGTCGAGTCCAGTGCCGTCGAAGGATATCTTGTTCGACAGACCTTCGGCGGCGATCAGATCCGATCCAGCAGAGGGCGACTGAACCCAGACGAACTCCGGTTTCGGGAGCCTGGATCGTCGGTATAGTTGCGCGACAGCAGATTCTGCAGTGGATCGATCGGCCGGACGTGTACACAGACCGCGTTCGAGCCACACGTCGCGGACTGCTTCCAAGGCCTGATTGTCTTCATCGAAGATATCGATGTTCTCGGTCGATGTCGCTCGACGTGACGTCGACGAGCGAAACGGTGCGGCGCTCACGCGAGGGTGGCGGTGTCCGCCTTTCCTGTAGTCATAGTTCAACAGCCTGGCACGCAAACGCTCCGGACGCAAGGGTTGCCTAGAGTGCGGCGTCGAGAACCTGCCACCGTTTCCCCACATCCAACACCCTCTCCAGCGACGCGAAACCGGTTCGAACTGTGGACAAGTGGTGTTCACTCACGGCTATCCACAGCCCCGGGTTCACGGCTTCCTTTCCAGCGCCGGGCGCAGCAAGATCGATCGGTATGGGGGATCAAATACACATCATCCGTCGGCCAGAGCAACTGTCGACAGGTCGTACCGATTCCGAGATCCGGCAGGCCTGCGCGAGTGGAAACTGGTCCAGAATCCATCGCGGTGCCTACGTACCCAGCGACCACCTGTCCCACCTCGACGCCTACGGGCTACATCGATTGCGCGTCGAGGCTGTGGCCGGTACCGCTTCGGCACATGCAGCGGTCAGCCACATCTCGGCAGCGGTGGTGCACGGCTTCGAACTCTGGAACACTCCGCTCGAAGTTGTGCACCTCTCTCGGGACCGACGAGGCGGTGGCCGTAAATCCGCTCGACGACACGTGCACTCGGTATCGTTCACCGACGACGAGGTCACCCACGTCGACGGCCTACGCGTCACGACGCCGGCACGAACTGTTGCGGATCTCGCGAGGACGCTCCCTTTCGAACCGGCTCTCGTGGTGGGCAATTCAGCATTGCACCGTTCAGCGTTGACCAAAGATGCAGTTGCGGCCTCGCTTGCACTCAGCCCGAACCATCCGCGCCATCGACATGCGCTCCACGCGCTCACCGCGATGGACTCGCGCATCGAAAGCGTCGGTGAATCACGGAGCCTCGCATTGTTCCTGCAGGAGCACTTACCACTCCCCGAACCCCAGGTCGAAATCCACGACGCTCGAGGGTTGGCCGGCCGCGTCGACTTCCTGTGGCGTGAGCAGCGCACCATCGGAGAGTTCGACGGCCGCATCAAATACGGCCGACTGGTGCCCGCCGGGCGCAGCGCCGAGGACGTGCTCTGGAACGAGAAGCTCCGCGAAGACCGACTCCGTGACGCGGGGTGGGAAGTCGCGAGGTGGACGTGGGCCGACCTGTCGACCCCGTCACTAGTGGCAGGTCGGATCCTCGCGGCCTTTGCGCGCAGCCGCGGGGCCGTCAGCTACTGATCGCAGGCTTCCACAGCTCGAGCGTCGCAATGCCGGGTGGGGTGAATCCGAGCACCTGCCCGTAGAAGGACAGCTCGGCGTTGCGTGAGCTGATGATGGTCGACTGCTTGCGGAATCCGTGAGATTCACCCTCGTAGGCCAGGTAGGCATGCGGAATACCCTTGGTCACCAGAGCATCCCGGAATCGCTCCGCCTGCGAAGGTGGCACGATCGGATCGTCGAGACCCTGGAGCAGCAACACCGGGCAGTTCAACCCGTCGACGTTGTTGAGCGGAGCACGTTCCGCGTACAGGTCGGCAGATTCCGGCAGCGGGCCGATCAAACCGTCGACATAGCGCGATTCGAAATCGTGAGTTTCCTGCACGAACAGGTCCAGTTCGGCCACGCCGAAATAGGAAGCACCACAAGCGAACACGTCGGACGTCGTCAGTGCGGCCAGAACGGTCCATCCACCGGCAGATCCGCCTTCGATGGCAAGGCGGGCCGGATCGGCAAGCCCTTGCTCAGCCAACCCGGTGACGGCGGTGACGACGTCCTGCACGTCGACGACACCCCACTGTCCGCGCAGCCGGTTGCGGTACTCACGTCCGTAGCCGGTCGACCCGCCGTAATTCACATCGACGACGCCGATTCCGCGGCTGGTGAAGAAGGCGTAGACGAGGTTGAGGGCCGGGGCGACGTGCGCCGTCGGCCCACCGTGAACAAACGCAACGTATGGCGGCAGTTCGCCGTCGAGTCCTTTGTATCGCGGACTGCGCGGCGGATACGCAACGGCGTGAACTTCTCGCCCGTGTCCGTGAGCCACGACAGCTCGCGCTTCCGGAAGGTATGCAGACTCGGGTAATTCTTCGACCGACGAACGGATTTCGGTGAGTTCGCCGGTACCGAGGTCGAACTCGCGTAACGCGCCCGCCAGTTTCGCGCCTCCCGAGGTGAGCAGCAACCGATCGCCGCGAACCTGCATGAGGCCGATGCTGGTGACACCTGGAATCGCGATGTCGCGCAGTTCCCCCGACGCCGGATCGAGTACCGCCAGCGTGTCGGTTCCCACCGTGCGTGCGGTGAGAAGGTGCCCGTTGTCGAGTTCGACGAACCAGCGCGCACCGAAGCGCCACTGTGGGCCACCGAAATCCGCATTCACCGGGCAGATCGGGGTGATCTTGCCGCCGACTCGATAGATGTTCCACCAGCCGCTGCGATCACTGATTGCGTAGAGTTCGTCGTCGGTGATCCACTCCGGTTGCAGGACGGACTCTTCAAGTCCGCCGATCAGCACGGAGTAGTTCTGAGCGACGCCGTCGACGAGTGGAGCTACCCGCAGTTCGGTACCGTCCCAGGGCATTTGCGGATGGTTCCACGCGATCCAGGCTATTTTGGTTCCACTCGGCGAAAGCCTCGGTGACGAGAGGAAGTCCGAGCCGCCGACGATCGAGCGAACCTTGCCGGAACCGTCCAGCGGAATCGCGCAGATATCGCGAGTGATCGCCCCGCCCTCCGCGTGCGCTTCCCGAACCGCCCACACCTCACCGTTCACGATCTGCAGGTCTGCGTATCGCAACGCGGCCGGCGACGCGGGTTCAGGCGTCAGAGCCCGCGGAGTGACTCCTTCGAGGATGTACACCCGTTGATCGGAGAATTCACTGAAGACCAGTTTTCCGGACTCGGTGACGGTCCAGGCGCCACCGCCGTACTCGTGAACCCTGGTCCGCGCGTTCCACGGCGCGGGGAGGATGTCGACGGGTTGGTTGTCGAGACCGGATCGACGGATCGATGTCCGACCACCCTCGGTCGGACGAAGTTCAGCCCACCAGATCTCGTCACCGACGTATCGTCCACCCTCGACAGGGTGGCCACCTGCAGCCAGATCCGCTGCTCCGATCGGAGAAGTCCACGATCCGTACGGGGCTGCAATCTGCTCGCTGGGGGTCATCGCTCGACAATAGCCAACTGGTCGCGCGACACGGTCCCCGACAATGCACTTGCACAGTGGTGGAATCATGTAACTCGTGAGCACACCAGAACCCGTCCGCCATCGTCAGCCGCAGCGCGAGCTGGAGCAGTCGTCGAAGCTCCAGAACGTCCTGTACGAAATCCGTGGGCCGGTGCACGCGCATGCCGCCCGGTTGGAGGCGGAAGGACACCGGATCCTCAAGCTCAACATCGGCAACCCGGCACCGTTCGGATTCGATGCTCCCGATGTGATCATGCGCGACATGATCGCCGCCCTGCCCTATGCGCAGGGCTATTCGGAGTCGAAGGGCATTCTGTCGGCGCGGCGCGCAATCGTGACGCGTTACGAGCTGGTTCCCGGCTTCCCCGAGCTCGACGTCGACAACATCTACCTCGGTAACGGTGTTTCCGAGCTGATCACGATGACCATGCAGGCCCTCCTCAACAACGGCGACGAGGTTCTGATCCCAGCGCCCGACTACCCGCTGTGGACTGCGATGACGAGCTTGTCCGGAGGCACGCCCGTCCACTATCTCTGCGACGAGGCCAACGACTGGAATCCCGATATCGCCGATATCGAATCCAAGATCACCGACAAGACCAAGGCTCTCCTCGTCATCAACCCGAACAACCCCACGGGTGCGGTGTACTCCATGGAGGTTCTGCAGCAGTTGGTCGATCTGGCACGCAAGCATCAGCTTCTGCTGCTCGCCGACGAGATCTACGACAAGATCCTCTACGACGACGCAAAGCACATCTCGCTGGCAACGCTTGCCCCGGACCTGCTGTGCCTGACGTTCAACGGCCTCTCGAAGGCCTACCGCGTCGCCGGCTACCGCTCCGGCTGGGTGGCGATCACGGGCCCGAAGGATCACGCCGCCGGCTTCCTCGAGGGACTCGACCTCTTGGCGTCGACCCGCCTGTGCCCCAACGTCCCCGGACAGCACGCCATTCAGGTCGCCCTCGGCGGACACCAGAGCATCGAAGACCTGATCCTGCCCGGCGGCCGCCTGCTCGAGCAGCGCGACGTCGCGTGGGAGCGATTGAACATGATTCCGGGTGTTTCGTGTGTGAAACCCCGCGGTGCGCTCTACGCGTTCCCTCGTCTGGATCCGAACGTCTACGAGATCCACGACGACGAGAAGTTGGTTCAGGACCTGCTTCTCCAGGAGAAGATCCTGATGGTTCAAGGCACCGGGTTCAACTGGCCGAACCACGATCACCTTCGGATCGTCACCCTTCCGTGGGCCCGGGATCTCGCCGTGGCCATCGAGCGATTCGGCAACTTCCTCACCAGTTACAAGCAGTGATTTCGGCCCGTCGAATCGGGCAAAATCAGGTAAACAATTCGTTGTACAAATACCCCGTAAACGTAAAAGTGCGGGGTATTTGTGAGACCTTCGTCACAACATTCGCATACCAGGCGGTTTGATTGACACTTTAACTATTTAGTGACCTGCCCTGATGCGAAAACGGTCCAACCGGTACGTGATTCGTCGTGAAATTGGTAGTTGGACAACGCGCCAAACCCGATTGAAATTGGGTACATTGGTTATCAGCACTTCGGTGCCGCGAGCACCTGGTATCCCTCCCCCCCCTGTGGATACCAGGTTGGTGGCGGGGAACAGGGGGGGTTGTCCCCGCCACCCAGCTCGACCAATCCCAGTTTCGCCTCTTTCCCGGAAATCACCTGTGCCGACGCTGTCGTCGATCGACACTATCCGCAGAAGCTGACCATTCGCTTCGGAGCCGATAACATTGCACCGGTGCAAATCCCCAGTCCGACACTCAGTTTCCGATGAGTCACGGCCACGGCCACGGTGGCCCCATTCAGATCGGCCCCACCGCATCACGCGTCGTCATCGGCTTGCTCGTCGTCATCGGCATGGTTGTCGTCGCGGCAGCTATCGCGCTGTGGCCGGACAAGAACACCATTCCCGTCCCGCTCCCCTTTCAGAATGCCGACGGCAGTTCGGTGGAGACCGAGGCGGGCACCGTCACGATGCAGGATCTCGGTGATTGCGGAAGTTCCTCCGCCGGAAGGGTATTCGTCGGTGCACCGCAACCGCCACCCACCTCCGCCTATCAGTGCCAGCGCAGTATCGTCGATATCGAGTCCGGGCCGAATGCCGGAACGAAGACACTCCTCGAGATCATCCCGGGTGCCGGACAACCGGATCTACGGGTCGGTGACCACATTCGCCTGGTGCGTCAGACCGACCCGAACGGAAACACGCAGTACTCCTTCGAAGACTATTCGCGTGGACTCCCGCTGGCGCTGATCGTCATCGCCTTCGCCGTCGTCATCATCGCCGTTGCGCGGTGGCGCGGATTGCGGGCTCTTGTCGGTCTGGTGATCGCCTTCGGCGTCGTCGTCGGGTTTCTCCTGCCCGCATTGCTCGACGGTAAGCCTGCGATACCGGTCGCACTGGTCGCCGGCGCGGTGATCTTGTACGCGGTTCTCTATCTGGCGCACGGTGTCTCACTCAAGACCAGTTCGGCTTTGCTCGGCACCCTTGCCGCGATGGTGCTCGCTGCCGTTCTCTCCTACCTCTGTATCGAACTGACGCACCTCACGGGATTGTCCGAAGAGCAGAACACCAATGTGCAGACCTACATCGAGCACATCGACATCACGGGCCTGCTGCTGGCGGGCTTCATCATCGGATCGCTCGGTGTGCTCAACGACGTCACCATCACCCAGGCATCTTCGGCATTCGAGTTGGCCGAACTCGACAAGCACGCACCCCGCCGAAAGGTGTTCAGCGGGGCGATGCGGGTCGGACGCGATCACATCGCCAGCACGGTCTACACCTTGGTTCTCGCGTACGCCGGCGGGGCGTTGCCGCTGCTTCTGCTTTTCAGCGTCAGCGGTCGCCCTCTTCAGGACGTCCTGGTCGGTGACGCTGTAGCGATCGAAATCGTACGGTCCGCGGTCGGCGGGATTGCTCTGGCTCTATCTGTTCCGCTCACTACTGCTATCGCTGTGATTCTGGCTCGGCCACCCGGTAGTGCGGTCAAGACCGGCCCCACGTCAGGCGGCCGACACTCCAAACGCTGAAAACGAGCCTCAGAGTCCGGGAATCGGTGGGAGAACCGGTAACAGAATCGGCGGAAGCCCCGGGATGTAGATCGCGGGCGGTGGCGGCGCGGGCGCGGGGGCGGGAGGCACGTAAGTGTCCTGCACGACTGGCGGAGCCTCGACGACCGGAGGGGCTTCCTCCGTCGTCGTCGGGGGCGGGGTCGTTGTGGTCGTAGGCGGCGGGGTAGTCGTGGTCGTCGGCGGCGGCGTAGTCACCTCGGTTGCCACGGGTCCGGCATCCTCGGAATCGAAGACCTTTCCTCCGTAGCCCAATCCCAACCCCACGATCACGATCGCCGCGATCACACCAGCGCCGAGGCCAGCGAACCGTAGCGGGTTTCTCGGCTCTTTGGATGTCGATTCGACGGGTTGTGTCCCGGCGAGCCAGGACGGGTGTGCGGTTCCTGCCCCGGGTGCCTCGCCTTCGTACATCGCCGAGTACGCCTGGGCGTCAACCATCACAGCCTCGGTGTCGGCGTCATGTTCTGTGCCGAATCCGTCCGTGGCCGGGTCGCTGTCGGCGACCGCGAGATCTGCGGCCGGATCGAATCGTTGCTCGTGTCGGTTCGGTCGCGGCTGAGGCAGTTCCGCCGCGTAAGGGCTCGGCACCTGTTCCTGCGGAACGGACTTCGTGCCGGAAGCGGCTTCGGACAAGGCATTCGGCCGCTCCGATTCCGCGAGCGTTGCCACCCCTCCGTGGCTGAACGCCTGAACCGGAACGGGTACCTCCGCCGGGGTGTGGATCGGATACGGCGCAAAGATCGGCGCTACAGCCGGAACCTGAACCGGGGCAGATACCGCGCGCGCCGATGGCGTCATCGACGACTCCGCGATCAGCGCAGCACCTTGCGCAGTCACGAGTTCCGGCTGTTCGGGCGCGATGAGGGGGCACTCCAGCCACGCGGCGAGGGTCGCCCGCACGATCGGAATGCGTGCACCGCCACCGATCAGGAGAATCGCGTCGGGGTTACGGCCGGACGTTGCGATGACCTCTCGTATCTCGCGTGCGAAGGCCTCCACCGACGTGACGACCAACGAATCGAAAACTTCCCGCGACAGCAGGAGAAGCCCGCCGGGCCCGGGCAGGCACACCGCACTTCGTGAGGACAGCTGTTCCTTCGCGAGTCGGCATCGCGCCTGCAGTTCGGCATCGCCACCCGGGTCGGCCGGCGTAGCTATACGGCGACGCACGGTCTGATCCGAGTAGACGAGCTCGTCGAAGTGATCTCCGCTGACCCGCGTCGACCGGGCGGTGACGACGGTAGACCGCATCTGCCTGTCCACAATGCTGATCGTCGATCCAGAACTACCGATGTCGACGACGACGAGTGTGCTCTGGTCGGTCAGCGCACCGGACTCCTCGAGCATTCGAAGCGTCGCGACTACTTCGGGAACCAGCTCGAAGTTGTCGATGCCTTTCTGTTCGAACGCTGATTGGAGTGCGCCGGCCTGCGCTTGATCCCGGTAGGCGACGACCGTATTGCTGCCGAGATCGGCATTCTCGGTCAAAGCCACGCCGGTTGCCTCCGCTGCGACTTCCTCCGGAATCTCACGACCGCGATCGACCGCTCTGGATCGGAACACCGGACCACTGTGGTCGGGCGTCCCCGGGCGCGCCAAACGCACAGCGCTGGCTCCCACCGTCACACCCAAAACCAAGTTCATGATCCACCTTCGTCGACCGGCGACGGGTTCCGTCAGCAGACCCCGTCATTCCCCGGCCGGAAGTCTACCCACTGGGCATGGTCTGCGAGGTTCGCGCATCTCACCTAAGGCCTTCTCGCAGCTATTTTTTCGCAACCTGGACGGTCGACCTACCGCCCCAATCCGCGGTAGTTCCAACCGGCGCCGCGCCACAGGTCCGGATCGAGGCAATTTCTGGCGTCAACGATCACCCGCCGCCGAACGAGTGGTTCCAAATCGCCGGGCACGAGTGAGGCGAACTCGTCCCATTCCGTGGCGATCAAGACCACATCAGCATTTCTGCAAGCTTCTGACGTGGAGGTTGCATAGTGAAGGGTGGGAAACAGTCGGCGAGAATTGTCCATGGCCTTCGGATCGAAAACGGTGACCGCTGCCCCGTGCAACTGCATCATTCCTGCAACGTTGAGCGCAGGCGAATCGCGCACATCGTCGGATTCGGGCTTGAACGCGGCCCCCAGAACCGAGACGTTAGCTCCCAGCAAACTGCCTTCGCAGGCTGCCGTCACCAGTTCCACAGCTTTTGTGCGTCGTCGCATGTTGATGCTGTCTACCTCGCGGAGGAAGTACAGGGCCTGGTCGACACCCAATTCCCCGGCGCGTGCCATGAACGCCCGAATGTCCTTCGGCAGGCACCCACCGCCGAACCCCAAGCCCGCATTGAGGAACCGTCTACCGATCCGAGCGTCGTACCCGAGAGCGTCGGCCAACATCGTGACGTCGGCGCCGGTCGCCTCGCACACCTCCGCAATCGCATTGATGAAGGACACCTTGGTCGCGAGAAACGCGTTCGCAGATCCCTTGACCAACTCGGACGTCGCCAGATCGGTCACGAGGAACGGCACCCCCGCGCCCAGTATCTCGGCATACACCTCGCGAAGAACGCCTTCGGCGTTTCCCGGCCGGTCACGATCGATCCCCAGAACCAACCGGTCAGGGCTCAAGGTATCCGCGATCGCGTGTCCTTCACGCAGGAACTCCGGATTCCAGGCCACCTCTACCGAGCCACCCGCCGGCGCAGTCGCTCGGAGTCGCTCGCCGAGAGCCGCTGCCGTGCCTACCGGCACCGTCGACTTCCCGACTATCAGCGAAGGCTTTCGCAACAACGGCGCCAACATGTCGATCACCGAATGAACATGACTGAGATCTGCGGCGTACTCCCCCTTCTTCTGGGGCGTCCCCACACCGACAAAATGGATGTCGGCAAAATCCGCGGCATCGGCGTAGGAAGTCGTGAACTGCAGCCGACCCGACGCCAGATTCTTCTCGAGCATGTCGGTCAGACCCGGCTCGAAGAACGGGACCTCCCCACGAGACAACTTGTCGACCTTGGACTGGTCGATGTCGACTCCCAGCACGTCGTGACCAAGTTCGGCCATACACACTGCGTGGGTCGCCCCCAGGTATCCCGTTCCGAACACGGTCATCTTCATGTGTTGTTGGTATGCGTCCGAACTTTCCGAAACGCGTACGCCAGGTGGGCGCGAAACCAACATCGGGCGTACGACGAGTGCGTCGCGCGTGCAACCTATGCTTCTGGCATGCACGTTCTCTTCGTTTGTACGGGAAACATCTGCCGATCACCCACTGGCGAACGCCTTGCACGTGCTTATGCCGCCGAAGCCGGAGTTTCCGGATTCACCGCGTCGAGTGCCGGAACCCGGGCGATGGTCGGACACCCGATCGAGCCGACTGCTGCGAGGGTTCTCGCGGGGCTCGGCGGCGACCCCACGGAGTTTCAAGCCCGACGCATGACAACAGCGCTGGCCTCGGACGCCGACCTCATTCTCACGATGACCGAAAGTCAGCGAGACAAAGTCCTGGCGATGGCTCCGGCGCGGCTCAAGCGCACGTTCACACTTCGAGAAGCCGCACGGTTGGGCTCGCTCGCAGATGCAGCAACTGTCGAGGACCTCGCCGCCGCCAGACCCCGATTTCGTGCCGCCGAACCCGAGGACGTCATGGATCCGATGGGTAAGGAAGAGAACGTGTTTCACGAAATCGGACTTGAGATCGCCGATCTCCTCGGCCCGCTGCTCAGCCGACTTCGCTTCGGTGAGCGCTGAGAGCGGGCACCGCGGTCAACTGCGGTAGCGACTTGTCCGACTCGTAGTAGTAGCTGTACTCGTACGCATTGCGTCCGCGAGACGGCGTCATCGTGATGACAGTGCCCAGGACGTGTGCACCCACACTCTGTAGGTTTCCGACCGCGCGCGCCAGTTGATCGCGCTTCGTGGAGCCGTGTCGGGCGATCACCAGAGCACCGTCCGACATCGCGGCCAGGACCGCGGCATCCGTGACGGGTAGCAACGGCGAGGCGTCGATGATGACGTAGTCGTATCGCGCCCGCAGTTCATCGAGAACATGTTTGGCCGTGTCCGTGCCGAGTAGTTCGCTCGGGTTCGGCGGGATCGGTCCGGAGGCGAGCACTGTCAGCCCGTCGAATTCGGTCGGCTGAAGCACATCGTCCAGCGTCGCTTGACCGGAGAGCACCGAACTGACGCCGACGCTTCCGATCAACCCCAGATACTTCGACACTCGCGGCTTCCGGAGGTCGCCTTCCATCAGGCACACTGACTTACCGGCCTCCGCCAAGACAAGAGCGATGTTCACGGCGGTCGTCGTCTTACCCTCGGAGGGAAGCGAACTCGTGACGACGATGACACGCGGTGGATGATCCACCTCGAGGAACTGAAGGTTGGTGCGCAATTCACGGAAGGCTTCGGCACTCACGGAATTTCCGTCACTGAAAGTGATCGCATGGTTGACTTCGACGACTTTGTCGAACGGGATCGTGCCCACCATCGCCGCACCCGCAATCTCTTCCACCGTTCGACGATCCTTCACCGTGTTGTCGAGTCGATCGCGAATCAACGCAAGCGCGATTCCCGACACCAGTCCCGCCACTGCTCCGAGAGCGAGATTGCGCGAAGTCTTGGGCGAAACGGGAACAGACGGCTCTTGGGCCTGTTGCTCGACGACCACACGTGCAGGCGGCGTTCCGCCGTTCTCGGGTGTCTCCAGTTCCTTTGCCAGTGCGACGAATTCGGACGACAGAGTATTTGCGATCTCTCGCGCGAGCTCCGGTGAAGGATCCTTGACTCCGAGGTCGATCAACACAGTGTCGGGCGCCGACGTCGCAGTGACCTTGGAGGCCAACTCTTCAGCCGACATCCCGCCGACCACCCTCGGTCCCAGTTCGTCGATCGTCCGCTGCGCAAGTGTCCGGCCGGTCAGGAGTTTTGTATAGGACAGAACTCGCTGCTGTGAAAGTTGACTGCCCTGCAGTGCCTCGTTGACCGAGGTACCCGCCGACGTCGAAACGAACAGCCTCGTCGAGGCCTGGTAAACGGGCGTCGAAAGAAGAGAAGCGCAAAGGGCTCCCAGGATTCCGAGCACGGTTACAGCAGCGACTATTCGCCATCTGGCTTGCAATATCTTCAGGTAGTCGACAATTTCCATCTTGATGTCTCCTTCGGCTCACGCATGTCCACTGCGGGTCTGAGCGGTCTTTGCCGGTCAGACCGCGAGGGCGAACCGGGCTTTCTCAATTTCGATATCGATCAGCTGCGACGGACGAAACGTCCTGTGCTCACGGGCGTCCCAGTCCGCGGTAGTTCCAACCTGCGCCTCGCCACTCGTCGGGGGAAAGGCAATTGCGCCCGTCGACGATCACCTTCTTGCGAACGACTGCATCGAGATCGGACGGCTGCAACTTCAAAAATTCGGGCCACTCGGTCAACACCAGGACGACATCGGCGCCTTCGCACGCCTCCAACGCATTTGCCGAATAGGTCAACGTCGGGAACAGCGCACGCGAATTGTCCATGGCCTTCGGGTCGTACACGTTCACTGCTGCGCCTTGAAGCTGAATCTGACCCGCGACGTTGAGCGCCGGCGAATCACGAACGTCGTCCGAGTCCGGTTTGAACGCGGCACCCAGAACTGCGACTCTCGCACCAAGAAGCGATCCGCATGCCTCCCGCGCCAGTTCGACCATGCGTGTCCGTCTGCGCATGTTGATGTTGTCGACTTCGCGTAGGAACGTCAGTGCTTGGTCGGCACCGAGTTCACCGGCGCGAGCCATGAAGGCACGGATGTCCTTGGGTAGGCAACCGCCGCCGAAACCAATTCCCGCGTTGAGGAATCGACGTCCGATCCGAACGTCGTACCCGATCGCGTCGGCGAGCACTGTGACGTCGGCGCCAGCAGCCTCGCACACTTCGGAAATCGCGTTGATGAACGAGATTTTCGTGGCCAGGAATGCATTCGCTGACGCTTTGACCAACTCGGACGTAGCGAGGTCCGTGACGAGAAAGGGAATTCCCTCATCGAGGAGGTCTGCATAAACCTCGCGCGCAGCAGATTCCGCGCGACCGTGTCGACCGCGGTCGACCCCGAGCACCAGACGATCTGGATGCAATGTGTCCTGGACGGCAAACCCCTCGCGCAGAAACTCGGGATTCCATGCGACTTCGACCCCGTCACCAACCGGTGCCAGTTCCCGCGCGCGCTTACCGAGCCGTTCCGCGGTTCCCACCGGCACCGTGGACTTCCCGAAGATGACCGCGGGTTTGGTGAGCAGCGGTGCCAGAGTTTCGATCACGGCATCCACGTAAACCATGTCAGCGGCGAACTCACCCTTCTTCTGCGGCGTACCGACCCCGAGGAAGAACACGTCCGCAAATTCAGCGGCTTCCTCGTAAGACGACGTGAACTTCAGCCTTCCTCGATCGATGTTTCGTCGTAGGACCTCGCCCAAACCTGGCTCGTAGAAAGGAACTTCCCCTGCTGCCAGTTTCTCCAGCTTGGCCGCGTCGACATCCACTCCGAGGACCTCGTGACCGAGTTCGGCCATACACGCCGCGTGTGTCGCGCCCAGGTATCCCGTGCCGAAAACTGCTATGCGAGTGCTCATGTTGCTCGATCTGCTTTCTCGACAGTGTGTGAAGTGTTGATGGGATGGGTAATTCAGGTGCGCACGGCACCGATGTTGTCTCGGTACCACGAGACCGTCGACGCGATTCCTTCGCGCAATCCGATTGTCGGCCGCCATCCGAGTTCACGAATCATGCTCACGTCCAGAAGTTTCTGCATTATTCCGTCAGGCTTCGAGGTGTCCCACCGCGTCTCGCCGGTGTATCCGACCTCGTCGGCGACCATCGAAGCGATCTCACGAATTGTGTGGTCCTCGCCGGTTCCCACGTTGACGTGCGATGCACCGTCGTAGTTGTCGAGCAGATGCAGACACGCCGACGCCAGATCGTCGACATGCAGAAATTCACGTCGAGGATTGCCACTCCCCCAGTTGACAACCAACGGCACTGCGGATGACTGCGCCTCGTCGTAACGCCGAACGAGGGCGGGAAGTACATGCGATCCACGCGGCGAGAAATTGTCTCCCGGGCCGTACAGGTTGGTGGGCATCGCCGAGATCCAGGATCGACCATGCTGCCGCCTGGCAGCTTGAACATGGAGTATTCCCGCAATCTTTGCTATTGCATAGGCGTCGTTGGTCGGCTCGAGATGCCCGGTGAGCAGGTATTCCTCCTTGATCGGCTGCGGCGCCAATTTCGGGTAGATGCACGATGATCCGAGGAACAGGAGACGCTCGACGCCGTGTGCAAGGGCAGCGTCGAGCACGTTCACCTGGATACGAAGATTCTCCGACAGGAAGTCGACGAGGAACGTGCTGTTCGCCGCAATCCCACCAACTTTTGCTGCTGCAAGGATCACGTTGGTCGGCTTTTCGCGGGCGAAAAAATCGAAAACAGCTTCCCGGTCACGCAGATCGAGTTCGGCGGAGGTCTTTCCGAGCAACCGGGAGAAGCCGGCAGATTCCAGTTTTCGCCACACCGAAGAGCCGACCAAACCTCGGTGTCCAGCCACGTAGAACGGTGCGCCTCGATCGAGTGGTCGCGCTGCGAATGAATCACTCATCGCGTCGCCAACCAGTCGGGAAGTGCCGGAGTGTCGATCCACGGGCGCCCTTCATGTTCGAGCGCTTCGATGTCTGCCTCGACCATGATCCGGGCCAGTTCGGGTGTGTGCACGCCGGCCTTCCAACCGAGTTTGCGCTCGGCATGGCTCGGATCCCCGATCAGTGCGTCCACCTCGGTCGGCCGAAGATACCGTTCGTCGAATCGAACGTGGTTCTCCCAGTTCAGACCTGCATGTTCGAAAGCGACTGTGAGGAAGTCGCGAACCGAGTAGTTGCCACCGGTGGCCAGCACAAAATCCTCAGGCTCGTCGACCTGCAGCATGCGCCACATTCCCTCGACATACTCCGGCGCGTACCCCCAATCGCGTATCGCATCGAGATTACCCATGTACAGATGATCCTCGATCCCGGCCTTGATACGTGCGACTGCCCGCGTGATCTTGCGCGTCACGAACGTCTCACCGCGCCTGGGGGACTCGTGATTGAACAGAATTCCGTTCACCGCGAAGATTCCGTACGCCTCACGGTAGTTCTTGGTGATCCAGTACGAGTACACCTTCGCCGCACCGTAGGGCGAGCGTGGATAGAACGGTGTCTCCTCGTTCTGCGGCGGTGGTGTGGCACCGAACATCTCAGAGCTCGACGCCTGGTAGAACCGGCAGTCGAGTCCGGCCATCCGAACCGCTTCCAGTAGTCGGATCGACCCGACACCTGTCGTGTTCCCCGTGTGTTCGGGTTCGTCGAAGCTGACTCTGACGTGAGACTGCGCAGCGAGGTTGTATACCTCGTCCGGTTTGATCTGCGCGAGCAGCGTCACCAGGCGCGCTCCGTCACTGAGGTCACCGTAGTGAAGGAAAAGCCGTGCATCCGCATGGTGGGGGTCCACATAGATGTGGTTGATCCTCGAAGTATTGAACGTCGACGATCGACGGATCAGTCCGTGAACCTCGTAGCCTTTGGAGAGCAGCAACTCGGCGAGGTAAGAGCCGTCCTGTCCCGTGATTCCGGTAATCAGTGCGCGTTTCATCCTGCGTTCCTTCCGTTGCGGGACAGCCCGCCTGATAGTTGCGAAACCACGGTTGTGGTCCGTATTCCTCCGAATCGCCCGGCAGTCTTGATCTCGCTCATGTGCGTCCCCCCGAACGGCCGAGGAACTTTCGAATGTCACGCGATGCCAACCGAACGAATGTCGAGTTACCGAACAGGTAGCGCCGCCACAGACGTTTGGGTTCCGATGCAAGTCGATACAGCCACTCGAAACCCGAGTTCTGAACGAAAGATGGTGCCTCCGAGACAGTTCCGGCCAAAAAGTCGAAGGCCGCGCCGACACCGACGGCCACGTAGTCGGTTCGATCCGCTATCGCCTTCGTGACAAAATCCTGCTTCGGAGCTCCCAAGCCGACCCACACGATGTCCGGGGCCGACGGACCGACCTTCGTGATGATGTCATCGACGAACTCCTTGCTGAACGCGGCAAACGGCGGGGCATAAGTGCCAGCCACCTCGATACCCGGATACAGCTCCTCGACTCGATCCGTCAAGAGGCTCAACGTCTCTTCTGTCGTGCCGACAAAATGGTGACGAAGGCCGTAGCGGCGCCCCTTGTCCAGGGTGGCCTCGAAGAACGACGGACCCCGGACTGGTCGAACACCGACGTGATCGGAAGCGGTGCCGCCGATCAGGCGCATCACCCAGTTGACCGGGGTTCCGTCTGCGAAGTTCACACCGGGACCCTTCAAAACCGCGGAGTAGTCGCGATCGCTGTGCGCCGCCGACACGCAGTAGGAATTCGACAACCTCACGGAGACTCCGGTTCCCGCTCCCTCTCGTCTGTCGTTGACTACCCAATCGGTTGCTCCCTCGAGATTGGTCGCGGCAAACGGAATGCCACCCACCTCGATGACCTCGAACGGACTGCTCATCTGTCTCACCACTTCTTCGAGTTCGTTTGTTGACGTTCATTGCACTGGCCGTAGCTGCGCGACAAGACCGATTTCAGCCGAGATCGAGTCCAATCACGCTGCGGTTCAAAGAAAGAAAGTTCTGACTCGACAACCGATCGAGCGATACGAGAGGCGAGAGTCGACGCCGGAGCAACCGGGATCGCCACGGCGTTCCTACCGGCCAGTGTCGGCACACCGCCGAGATCCAAACAGACCACCGGGAGGCCCACCGCAGCCGCTTCGGCCGCCACCCAGCCGCCCGAATCGTGCATGCTCGGGAAGAGCAGAACGGAGGAGGACCCCATCTCGCCCACCACTTCCGATCTGTCGCGCCACCCGCGAAGCGTGACCTGACCGCGCCGATACGGAAGCGACTTCTCGATCCGCCCGCGGGCGGGTCCCTCCCCGACAAAGGTCATGGACCACTCGGTGCCCAAATGCTCGAGCGCGTCCAGAATCAGGTCGATTCCTTTGTACTGCAACAGTCTTCCTACGAATAAGAGCCTTCGTTTCGGCCTGGGTACCGCTTGCTTCTCGATTCCGTCGTAGTCCAGAACACAATTGGGTTGGATGACGACGTTGCGTGCCCGCGGTGCGCCACGCCCGCTGTCGGAGTTCATCGCGATGAAAGTGTCGACTCGTCCGGCCATGAAGACATGTGTCAGTGACCGAACGGCTTTCGTCGAGCAGGTTCGAACTGCCGTGGTTGCCAGATACCGCATACCGATGCGCTTGGCGAGCGGCATCGGCGGGTAGGTGTTGCCCCCGGCAGGCCCCCATACGAGTCGTGCGCCGCCGGCTCCACCGAACAGCACCGGTGGTGGCAGCCAGTCGGAGGCGAAAGTTGCATGGTGCAGGACGTCGAAGTTTGCCGCTTCACGCCGAACGAACAGTGAAGTGTGCCAGAGCCATCGGAGGTATCGACCGTACGATCCGGCTTCTTCCGCGGTCAAAGTCGCTATTCGCACGACACGAACTTCGCAACCGAGCTTTTCACACTCCGATTCCAAAGCAGGAGCCTCACCGGAGCGAGTCACCACCGTGATCGACTCACACAGTTCGGAAGCCGCCGAGAGAAGCGCCCAACCCGCACCGGATTCACTCCCCTGATTCGGATCGCAGGCGTATGCCGTCATCAACAACCGTGTCATCGCGCTACCACCAGCCTCTGTGCGCGCGGCTTCCGAGAATCGCGGCGGCTGAATCGCTCTGAGAACCAACCGATGTTGCGTGCACCGTGGTCGAGAACCACGCGTTTGATCCGTGGACTGATCAGGGCAACGGGGATCAACGTCGCCGACGCGAGTACGAGCAGAGCGCGTTTGGCACTCTGAGCCGTCAACAGTGGCAGGTCGAGCTGTCCTTGACAGACCGCGAGGATTCGTCCGTTGTTGACATACCGGGCGAAGAGCCAGGAGTCCCGACGCCGATCCTCGTCGACGGGTTCGTACGCAAGCGCCTCGTCGCACCACAACAACCGGACACCGCCGGCGCTCATCCTGAGCGTGAACTCGGTGTCCTCGCCGCCAGGTAGATCCCAGTCGTCACTGAAGTTCAAGCCGTTCAAAGTCTTCAGGTCCAACAACAGATTTCCGGCGCCTGCAGACGCAACCGGGGTGCCGGTCGAATGGCGAACGCGAGTGTGCAATGGAAGTTCTGAGGCAGGCAGACCCACCGGAATCACAGGACCGGCCACAGCACCTGCGTCGAAATCTGCGGCGCAGGTGAGGAGATTCGACAGCCAGTCGACATCGACGTACTCGTCGTCGTCGACGAAGACGATGTAACGACGATCTCGTGCACGGGCGAGATCGACCAGCGCACGTCGCGCCGGAGATACCCCGCCAAATCCGAGATGCAGTCGTTCGATCCCGTCGGCAACATACGTCGGTGTGGTGGATTCCGGATCATTGTCGCCTACTACGACCTGGGCGGAGACACCGGAAGCCTGGATCGATGCCCGGACGCTGTCGATGCATACAGCCAGTTCCGATTCGCGACGGAAGGTCAGAATCGCCACTATGACGCCGCTGGGATTCTTCATGAGAGGTCAACTTTCGGTCGGGCGCCACGGTTCATCGAGACCAGGAGTGCGACGCTCGCGCTGACGCACGCCGACGCGGCCAATGCTCCTGCGACGTGTACGGCGCTGTCGGTCAGTCCTGCCCCGAGAACGATCAGAAACTGCAGAGGCAACAGCAAGGCGCGAAATCTGTTGAGGTTTCCCGTCTTGTCCATGACGCGGATCGACGTGCCGACTCCCAGCAGAATCCCGTTGAACGCCACCGCCAACCCGCAGAGCAGAATGACCGGTATCAAGTTCGGAAAGTGCGGTCCGACCAGATGATCCATCAATCGCACTCCCGAGAGTCGAATCTCGAGTGTGAGACAGATCAGCGAAACGCAGATGATCGAAATCCAGAAGATCTGCAAGCCCACTCGGCGGCCGAGTGCCATGCACTCGCTCGCGCTCATCGCTTCGACACCACTGCCGAACTTACGCATCAGAATTGGCGAGATGCCCGCGAACATCAAGGACAGTGGACCGAGCAGTGTCTGGGCAGTTCTGATCTCACCGATCATCGAGATCGACGCCACCACGGTGAGTATCAAGAACATCGCCTGCTGCGCAGCTGATCCCATCAATATCTCGATCGCAAACGGCACGGATCTATATCGGTGAGTGCGCGAGTACCTGACCGACGGCACCGGCGGTACCAGACGCATGGATGCGTGACCGAGCGCGAGCGCGACGAAGACACCGACCGTATAGGTCACGAGTGCAAGTGTCAGATTCTCGACCAGGAAAGCTGCAATTAGGACGAACGAGAGTGTCACGATCTGTATCGACGCAGAGATCCAACTCGCTCCGTCGTGCATCAGCATCGTGCGTATCACGTCCAACACCACGAAACCAGCTGCAGCCAAGGCGTATACCGTGAGATTCATCGAGTCCGAGCCGGCGATCAGGAACAGTGCCCACACCGATGTCACCGATACCGCCGCCAGCACGATCGTGGGTGCCAACGCCGGTCCACGCTCGTCGGACACCGCCCCTCGCGACAGCCAGACGTCGACGCCGATCGCTCTCCCCAGTGCCAGTGCCAACAGACCCGCCGATTGAATCACGGCAACCTGGCCGACTTCGATCGGACCACCGAGTCGTGCCACCGAGGTGAGAACGACAAAAGTGAGGACGCTCGAAAGCCCTTGATCGGCCATGAATGTCACATACCGAGTGCGATCGTTCACGATCTCACCTCGTTGATGAGCTCACGCATCGACGTCGCCGCCTTGCGCGATGTGAAGCGATTCGAGTAGTGACGATAAGCGGATCTGCGTATCGCCGATCGGTCGTCCGCTCCGAAGATTCGGTCGAGGGCCTCGCGTATCGACGACTCTTCCAAGGTATGGAGAGGCGTTCCGCCCGGTCCGACGATGTCCGCGAGTGCACCGCTGGTTGCGTAGATGACCGGGGTGCCAACCGACATCGACTCGATCGCAACGCGTCCGAACGGTTCTGCCCACTGAGACGGCACCACGGACGCCGCACTGTCGCGGAGTATCTCGATCACATCTTCGTGTGAAGTGAATCCGGCCAGCGTGACGTTGTCGAGAGCTGCGCTTATGCTGGAGATCTCGCCGTACTGCGGTCCGTCACCGAGAACTGTGAGCGAGGGACTTCCAGCGCCCTGCGGCCAGTTGCGCACCAAGTCCAGGACGCCCTTCTCCGGTGTCAGTCGGCTGACGCACACGACCGAATCAGTGCTCCGGAACTCGGGTTCATTTTCTTCGAATCCGAAGTTCGGACGAACCACGACGCGGCCAGAATCGATCAGTCGTCCCTCGACCAGACGTGCTGTCATCGCGCTCGTTGCGACAAACCTGTGCTGCTTCCACCCCAAGACGCTGATCTTGACCGCCGCAGCGCTCAGGTAGCAGACAAGGCTCTGCAGTCGGCTGTTTCCGTAGCATCCGTTGCGGACACAACTCGTGAAGTAGTTGGTGGAACCGCATTCGGTGCACGTGCCATCTGCGCGCAACTTTGCTGACGGTGTGGCGAGGCGATAGTTCCGAACCGCCTGCAACGTAGGAATTGCGGCGGCTCGTGCGGCCACGAGCAACGAAGCCGAGAACGCCGGCCAGAGATTGTTCACGTAGACGATGTCCGGTCGCTCCGAACGAATGATGCGCAATGCATCGACGAGTACTCGAGGACTGAACACTGCGGTGACTGCCGCCCACGGTCCCCGGGAGATCTTGGAATTCTCGGAAGTGCACTGAACCGTCTCGTATCCGATCGATTCGAGGAGCTTGGATTCGTTCGCGAAGCTCTGCTCCTCACCACCCGGATTCCGATAGATCGCATGGAACATCAAGGCTTTCGGCGGCGTGGATCCACCGGCGGACGTCGGGTTCACTTCAGGCTTCGAACGCGCTACATCGAACGACTTGTACATCTCACTGACCTCCTCTTCGCTCCGGAGCGAACCCGTACGCACGACCCCTACGGATCGACAATTCGGCGTTGCCTGCACTGTGAGAGCGGTGCGTCGAGGGTCCGTACGGCGCCAGGAAGACCCATGCGATCAGCCACATGGCGCCGAAGAAGAGCGTCGACTCCGTCAAGTCCATCGAGAAGACGAGAACCATGATCGCGACGACGGCGATGTACTCCGTTCTGCTGCGAGCTCCCCCGAGCGCCGTGTTCAGAAGCAGGTAATAGCCGGCCAACAGCAGCAGGAATCCGATCCAACCGATCTGGAGACGAATGTCGAGCATTCCGTTGTGCGCGCTGGTCGCCGGAAAGGACAGCTTGGACCGGATCATCTGTCCGACAACGCTGTCAGGTGCCCAGACCGAGCCGAAGCCCCAACCGAGCAGGGGCCGCTGTTCGGCGTAGTACTCGGATACCGTCCAGAGATGTAGCCGGCCGGTCAACGTGACATCTCGCGAGAGTAGCGCTGCGACATCGGGTCCGAGCACCTTCATCGCGCCGGATACCCCGATGTACAGCCCGATGATCACCGTCGAGGCAAGGCGAGCGTTAGGTGTCCGTCGAAGGCACTTCAGAGCAAGCACTGTCGCCAGCGCAATCCCTGCAGCGACGAGACTGGTCTGGCTCCGGGCTTCGAACAACACGATGCCGGCGACAGCCAGTGCCGCCACCCACGGAATACGCTTGACGTCGGGAAGCATGAGAATGACAGCAACAAGGACAACTTCGATCGCAGCCATTCGGCCCAAAGTATTCTTGTGCGTGAAGATTCCGCGGTAGGCAACAGCGCGGGTATCCACATCGATGCCGGTCGAAGGATCGAGGACCACGACCATCAGCGACAGCACCAGTAGTACCAGCAAGGTGACGGCCACAGTCCGCACTCGCACCGGGAAGGTCAACTCGCGGGCGACCATGATTCCCGTGATCGCCAGGCACACGATGACGATGCCGGCGACGGCGGAGTTCCGGGGCAACGTCGACCAGTACCAGCTGGTTGCCGGAACGCCGGCCGCGATCAGAAGCGTGAAGACAGGCCAGGACGCGTTGCGTGAGTATCGCCGGTCGAGGAAGTAGACCAACGCGAGTGTCGCCGAGAGAACGGCCGAACCGTGTACGAGCAACGATCCGAGCGCTGTCTTCTGCGTGTAGGCCTGAAAGGCTCCGCTCGCGCCGATGACCGCGATCACCAATGCCGTTCGCAAGATCAGCGGATTGTTCGGTGCCTCATTTTCGCAAGGCGCCGGTGCCGCATTCTTGTCAGTAGGCGCCATCACTTCCCACCACCGCCTTGAGCGTCTTCGCGACGATCATGACGTCACCCATCATCGACCAGTTGTCGACGTAGGAAAGATCAAGGCGGACAGTGTCTTCCCACGAAAGATCAGAACGTCCGCTGACTTGCCACAGGCCGGTGACACCGGGCTTGACCAGTAGCCGGCGACTGACCGCACCGTCGTACATCTCCACCTCGCGCCGAAGCGGTGGCCGAGGTCCGACGACGCTCATCTCGCGCCGAAGAACATTGACGAACTGGGGCAACTCGTCGATCGAGTACCGACGCATGAAGCGACCGACCGTCGTCACACGCGGATCATCTCGCATCTTGAAAAGCACTCCGGCGCCTTCGTTCTCCTTCATCAGTGCCGTGACTTGAGAATCCGCATTCTGGACCATCGAGCGGAACTTGAGCATGGGGAACGGCTGCCCGTCCAACCCCATCCGCTCGGACTTGTACAGAACCGGCCCCTTGCTCGTGAGCTTGACTGCGATCGCAGCCGCCAGAAGCACCGGACTGATCACGGCGAGTACCACGGTCGAGAAGACGATGTCGAAGGTCGTCTTCGTGAACTTCTGCGCGCCGTGATAGCGCGGACGCTCGACATGGATCAGCGGAAATCCAGCGACCGGGCGCATCGACAGCCTCGGTCCGGACACATCCAGAATCCCTGGTGCAACAACAAGGTCCACATGATCGCGCTCGAGATCCCAGGCCAACGTGCGCAGCCTTTCCGGTCCGAATCGCTCCGACGCCGTCACTGCCACCGTGTCGGCACCGACCTGTTCGATTGCGTTCGTGACACTGTGCTCGTCTCCGAGCACCGGGATGTCCCGACCGTTCACTGTGACAACTTCGCCCACGTCTCCTCCGTAGCCAGGTACGCAGACTCCGACGACTCGGTATCCATGGGCATCGTCGCGCTCGAGGTTGCGTGCAAGATCGACAACCGCCCCTCGCACACCGACCACAAGTACGGCAGTTCGAAATTCACCTCGGGCTCGCTCACGAGCAATCACCCGTCGCCAGATCCAACGACTCGCGATCAAGGCAGTCAATCCCATCGGAAACGCCACGGCCAGGTACAGGCGCGCGATCTCCAGGTGAAGGAGAAGGCTGGCAATCGCAATCAGTCCGAACAGGCGGAGCGTTCCGACAGCGATCAATCGGTACTCTTCAGGGCCGCTTCCGATCACGCGAGGAGATCTGGTGCGAAATACTCTCAATACGGCGAACCAGCCGATAATCAGGGCGAAAGACAGTGCGGTGTAGCTGAAATGGCCGAATGCTTCACCGTCGACGACGTCCGCGTCGCTACCGAATCGCCACCATTGAGCCAGAAACACAACTGCCGCAACAATGATCGTGTCGGTGATCGCCAGACGACGAAGATACGCAGATTGCCATTTCCTGCGTGCGGAAACTCCACCAGCCCTCTCGGGCGCTACTCGTCGGTGTTGTTGTGGCCGTTCTTTCGTGGGCGCGGCCATCTCGAGAACCGTCATGTGTTCAGAAACCTTTCCCCATGCACAAAATTCGGCCTGAAGCTGTTCGCCGGCCGAGGTCCATCGGACCGCCTTGCCGAATCCCGAAACTTCGACAGCGAAGCAACTGCTCCGCATTGCTGCGTTCAGTGCGAATGGTCGCATTACGTGCGCCTTGCAGTTAACCCGGCGACTGTTGTCAGGCCTCGGCCCAACTGTCGATTATTGCGGCATTGCCGCAGCTCACACCCCATGATTGAAGCAGAGTCCATTAACGACCCAAACACAGGACGATCGGCGATTTCTCCTCGCCCGCTGACGTCGCCAGCCTCGATATTGTCAGGACTCACGTCTTGGCAATTTTTCGGCTAGCTGGTCAGTACCAGTGAGGAGTTTGCCACATTCCGGACAGTGTGGCAATAGCGTTTTCCGAACTTCTTCCGGTCGCCAGCATTGAGGTCAGTTATTAACCCTCCAATCAGGAAGGTGAGATCATTCATCGTCATTACTATTGCGTACCTATAGTTTTCATTGACTTGGCCAATTGGACTCCGCGTTTGGACGGAAACCAGCACGCAGTTGGTGAACGCTCTGCAAATAGAACCAACACCATTCCGGCCGATTGGCAATTCTGGACAATCGTCCGATGCTTCGCCGATGAGAGCGTCATGCGATAGTTGAAGACGAACTATTCAGCGAATTGGGCCAGACCCACCATAGGTTGATCTGCAAGTTGAAAATGATTGCAGTACCGGATTAATCGTAAATTGAGCCGAGCGCCGGCCCGAAGCTGTAGTGCGCGGAGACTGCTGCCGCATGTCACTGGCCCGATGATCATCGGCACTCATGGGAAGGAGAGCACGTCGACTGAGTTCGTAAACTGCTGAATCCCAATCGATCCAGCTCACCCAGACCGAATCAGACGTTGACAGGCCGGGCACTCACCGCATCCATGGGCAGGTTCCGAAACATCGAATCGGTTGGATGTAACTCGGCTCGGCTCAATTCCGCCGAGACCAGCGGATGCGCTGTAACGAGAACGGGCCCCCGAGCATTGCTCGGGGGCCCGTCAGCGCGGACGCTGGTGTAACAAAGGTCAGTACTTGACCCGTTCAGTTGACTGTCGACGGCGCCCGCACTTCGCTGAGTGCCCTGGCACCGACTGAACTTTCCGCAGCTACATCAGCCACAACAGGATCGGAGTCGTAGTAGTACTTGTACTCGTAAACGCCGCGACCGTTCAGCGGAGTCATCGTGATGACAGTGCCGAGAATCGTTGCACCTACGCTGTGGAGGTTGCCCACCGCCCTGCTCAACTGTTCCCTCTTCGTCGAACCATGACGAGCAATAACGAGAGCGCCGTCAGCCAGAGCAGACAGAACTGCAGCATCCGTAACCGGAAGCAGCGGCGAGGCGTCGATGATGACGTAGTCGAACCTTCGGCGCAGATCGGCAAAGACCGCATGAGCCGTGTCGGTCCCCAGCAATTCGCTCGGGTTCGGAGGAATCGGGCCCGAGGCAAGAACCGTCAGGTCCGCATTGCTCGTCACTTGAAGCACATCGTCCAGGTCTGCTTGCCCGGCCAGGACCGAACTCAGGCCGACACTTCCGATTAGTCCGAGGTACTTCGAAACACGCGGCTTGCGAAGGTCGCCTTCAACGAGACATACCTTCTTGCCCGCCTCGGCCAGCACGAGTGCAATGTTGACGGCGGTCGTAGTCTTGCCCTCCGAGGGAAGAGAACTCGTGACGACGATGACGCTCGGGGGGCGATCCACGGCCAAGAACTGCAGATTGGTTCGTAGTTCACGGTATGCCTCGGCACTGGCGGAGTTGCCCTCGTGGAAGTTGATCGCTTGATGAACTTCACGTTCCTTGTCGAACGGAATGGTTCCCACCATCGCAGCACCAACGATGTCTTCGACTGTCTTGCGTTCTTTGACAGTGTTGTCCAAGCGGTCACGCAACACGGCCAGACCGATCCCCAGCAGTAGACCGATCACTGCTCCGAGAGCGACGTTCCTCGTGGTTTTCGGAGATACCGGTTCTACCGGGGTTTGGGCTCGCTGCTCGACAACTACGCGCGCAGGCGCAGTGCCGCCGTTAACGGGCGTGCTCAGATCCTTGACCATGAAGACAAATTCGTCCGAGAGCGCATTGGCGATATCGCGGGCCAACTCTGGCGACGTATCTTGCACGCTCAGGTCGAGAAGTACCGTATCCGGTGCCGATGTGGCCGTCACCTTCGATGAAAGCTCCGCGGCAGAAAGGCCTCCGAGGCGATCTGGTCCCACTGAATCGATTGTTCGCTGGGCGAGCGTCTCCCCGGTGAGGAGTCTCGCGTACGAAGTGACCAACTGTTGCGAGAGCTGATTGCCTTGGAATGCCTCGTTCACAGTCGTTCCGGTCGAAGTAGACACGAACAGGCGAGTAGACGCCTTGTACACCGGCGTGGCAATCAACGAGGCACCTAATGCACCCAAGATCACGACCACAGTAACGACAGCGACTATCTTCCACCGTGCCTGCAAAGTCTTCAGGTAGTCCCGTACATCCATCGTCGAATCTCCTTCGGCTCGAATACGTATCGCGCATCCGAGCAGTAATCACCGGCCGTCGGTCGAGCCACTACCCCCGCTCTTGTCTGAACAGGACAGCCATCCGTATTGACGTTCTTCCACGTATCGCGGCAGCAAGCTGGCGGAGTAAAGACACGACGATCCCATTGAACGGAAGACAATGCAGGGTGAGAACAACTCACTCCTCGCCCTCACCGGCCCGGTCTGTCAGGTCTTGAACTGCGGCTGATCCCGTGAATCCAAGGGAGCGAACACCACGAAGGGCCGAACTGAACCTTACTGTCTCATCACACTTTTCACCACTCCAACCACCGTATACACCCCGCGGCTTCGCATCTCGTCGCACCGATGATCAACGTAGGCCACTCATCACGCGCTGCGCTCGGGACCTAAGTCCGACAACGAATGTCAACGATGAATCCACAACACCCGAAGGGAACGTCCGAGACATGACGCTTATCTCATCCGATCAGTGCGTCGAATCGACAATCGGCGAGGGAATCGTCGACCACCGCGGTGCGGTGGGTTGCAAACGGTGCACTCGCCGGCAGTTGCCGTTCGACACCACACGAATGCCGATGCGTTACTGGATATCCGATCGGAATCTCCGGTGACGACTGGACAATCAACCAACAGACCTTGGTCCCGACTTTCCAAACAGAGTTGAGGTTCGAGCCGATTGAACTGAGCCCTAGGGTCGTCCGAGCCCTCGGTAGGTCCACCCGGCATCTCGCCAGATTGCCGGTTCGAGACAATTCCGCCCGTCGATGACAACCTTCTTTCGAACAATGTCGTCGAGATCCGATGGCAGCAACTTCCGAAACTCCGCCCATTCCGTCAAGATCAGGACGACATCTGCACCCGCGCAGGCTTCCTCCGTGTTCGCCGAATAGGTCAACGTCGGAAATAACGATCGAGAATTTCCCATCGCCTTCGGGTCGTACACGCTGACAGCCGCACCTTGAAGTTGAATCTGGCCGGCGACATTCAAGGCCGGTGAGTCTCGAACATCGTCGGAGTCCGGCTTGAACGCAGCTCCCAGCACAGCTACTCGGGCTCCCAACAACGATCCACAAGCCTCGCGCGCCAACTCGACCATCCGTGTCCGACGACGCATGTTGATGTTGTCTACCTCGCGCAAGAATGTGAGAGCTTGATCTGCACCCAATTCGCCTGCACGCGCCATGAATGCGCGAATGTCCTTGGGTAGGCATCCGCCGCCGAAACCGATTCCGGCGTTGAGGAATTTTCGACCGATTCTCTCGTCGTGCCCGATTGCGTCCGCCAGTACCGTCACGTCGGCACCCGATGCTTCGCATACTTCCGAAATCGCATTGATGAACGAGATCTTGGTTGCCAGAAATGCATTGGCTGACGCTTTCACCAACTCCGACGTTGCAAGATCCGTGACGACAAAGGGCGTACCCTCGTCCAGGATCTTCCCGTAGACCTCGCGAGCGACGGATTCGGCACGCCCCGGGCGGTTGCGGTCCACGCCCAGTACCAATCGGTCCGGGTGCAGGGTGTCCTTGACTGCAAATCCTTCTCGGAGAAATTCCGGGTTCCAAGCCACCTCGACGTCCTGACCAGCCGGTGACAATTCTCGTGCTCGGACACCAAGCCTCTCCGCGGTGCCGACCGGTACGGTGGATTTTCCGAAAATCACGGCAGGCCGCGTCAGTAGCGGTGCGAGACTGTCGACGACAGAATCGACGAACCGCATGTCCGCCGCGAATTCCCCCTTCTTCTGAGGAGTACCCACACCGAGAAAGTGAATGTCGGCAAATTCTGCGGCCTCTTCGTACGACGATGTGAATCGGAGACGACCTGCCGCGATATTGCGCCGCAGCACCTCCTCGAGGCCTGGTTCGTAGAAGGGAACTTCTCCGGCTTCGAGCATGGCAAGCTTGCTCGGGTCGACGTCGACGCCAAGGACTTCGTGGCCCAACTCGGCCATGCACGCCGCATGGGTCGCCCCGAGATAACCGGTACCGAATACAGTCATCCGGCGCGAAATCGATTCAGTCGGGCGGAGCTCAGTCATTGAAAACCTTTCGGTCGAAGTTCATGTGGACGAGGTCGTCGGGGCATCCACTCCCGTGTGGCCGAGTACTCCGTTTTCGGAGGTCGTTGAACGGCACTGTCAACCGACCACCTTTCTGCACGTGTCCACCAGTGCATTCAAGTCCGAACGCACCGACTTGGAAGTCAGGGCAACAACTCCCACGAAGACGACACAGACCATTCCCGCAAGTGCGAGCGCTACGAAACTCGGAACCTGTTGAAAAAGGGTGAGAGAAAGTGAGGCGACGCCGAACATCGCACCGAAGAGCATCATCGGCCGCACAGCGCTTCGGACCAAGGGCCCTGTCCCGATTCCGATCCGTGGAATGGCGACAAACGAGTAGATCAGCCAGACTGCAACAAAGCCGACGCTGCTCCCGATCGCCGTGCCCAAGCTTCCGAAGATCGCACCGACACAGACTGCAACGATCATCAATCCGCGCCCCACAAGGCTGTACCGAAGGTGCACATCGACTCGGCCAGTGGAAAGGAACACCCAGTAATAGATGTATGACAAAGCTTGAAATGCACCACCTACAGCGAGGATCCGGAAGATCGGTGCCGCAGCATCCCAACCACTTCCGAGCACGAGATCCATCAACGGGTACGCCACGGCTGCCGCGTAGGCAAACGCACCGAGCATGACGTAACACAGTACGGTCTGAGCTCGGACCAGATATGCCATATAGACAGCAGGATCGGTAATTCGCGAAAGCACCGGCAACGCAACACGTGTCATCGGCGTGGCCAATTGCGCAATCGGTATCTTGAAGAGCTGATATGCCCGATCGTAAACACCGACTTCGGTGCTGCCGTGCAGTTTTCCGAGTGCAACGGAATCCGCGTTCGCACTCGAGTATGTGACCAGTTGCGTCAGCATGGTGTTGGTCCCGAACGACAGCAAGGACCGCATGTCTGCATTGCGTGTCGGGCGATTCGGAATCCAGCGCAGCAGCAACGCGGAACTGCCCAGGAGTACCGTCGAAACGATGATTTGCTGAGCAACGAGTGACCAAACTCCGTAGTGCAACAGGGCAAGCGGAATCGTTACGGCCAACGCGATCCCCTGCGCGGCAATTTCGGTCACCGTCAGTTTCACGAACTTCAAATTCCGGGTCAGATCCGCTCGCAACTGTACGGTGAGACCGTTCAGCACGAAGATCACCGATACCGCCCTGACAATGTCGGAAAGCCCGTCGACGTCGTAGAACCGGTCGAACAATGGCGCTGCGGCGAAGACCAGGAGCGTCAGCAGCAATCCTATTGCCGTGTTGATCCAGAAGAGATTCGAACGCTGATTCTCCGATATCTCCGACGCTTGTACGGAGGCAAGGGAAAGCCCGAAATCGCCGATCACCGTTGCAGCTCCGACCACCGCCATGACCATCGCCATCTTGCCGAAGTCGTCCGGGCTCAGGACCCTCGCAAGTACGGCGATCGAGGTGAACTGAATGAGAAACTTGACCCATTGTCCCCCCAACGTGATTGCGGAGCCGCGCGCAGCGGTTGTACCCAATCCCACCGCGTGCGCCTACTTTCCGAAGAGATCGTGGGGAAACGCTTCGCGAAGCGGTCCGTCATTCCACGCCAGGCCCGGCGCGCCACCCATTGAAATAGCAGCTTTCACAGTTGGTGCGGTGGACAATTCGCGGCCGGTGCCGAGGTAGTAGTCCGCATACTTGAATTCCGCTTCCGAACCTGAGGGAATCAATCGCGCTGGAACGCCCAGCGCGTCGGCAACGATCACGGCGTGAAGCGAACTGCCGACGACGAGTCGACTGCTCGCAATAGTTCGGAGGCAAGTCTGCAAATCCTCGGTTGGGTCGAGAACCGACGGTGTGTCGAACCACCGCGGCAGGTCGTTCAGATTCGGAACGACTACGACGTCGCGCGAAGGGTTCTTCGTGAGTTCGACAAGATCAGGAAAGACGGAAGGAATGAGCAATCCCGGGTCGCCGTACGTAGGCGGAGTGTGAATTCCGCGCATTTCCAGGAACTCACGCGAAAGCGGTCCACGAACTGCCCGGACGTCGAGCGCATCGAAGCGATACTCGTCCGGAGTTATCTTGCCGTTGACCCCCGTTCCCCAGATGCAGTCTCCAGTTCTCGCCATGTGCATGATGGACCCGACCGCCAGCAGCCGCTGGTCGCGTTTGCTGCGCGCCCGTCTGGCACTCTGCTTCGACATCCATGCGACCACGACCGGACCTAGAAGGTCGCCGAAGTTGTTGATTCGTCGCCCGATTCGCAGCTTTCGCGAAATACCTGGGATCACGACTTGGTTCCTGGGATTCCAGTTGACAACCTCGACCTCAGACATTCGCGACCCTAGTCGAGGGAACATGAGGAATCGTCTCGTCGAGCACCGTGCGGACAGCAAGCGCCCACTCCCTCGTCGCGCGGATGTCATGATTGCGAGCGCTTTCTGCAACAACAGCGCGGTCCGCCTCGCTTGCGCGGACAGCACAATCAGCGAGCATCTTCGTGTCTCCGGTATCTGCGAGGCTGTCGGTGGAAAGAGTTTCCAGGAGAACGTCCGATGTGAAGGCGGCCACGGGCAATCCCACTGTGAGTGCCATCAAGATGGTTCCGGATGCAGTGACATCCCGGTATGGCGCCACCAACACGGATGAGGACTCCATGTATCGGCGTACGTCCACATCCGACATATGTGTAGACGGTTCGGCCAGAACATCGATGTTCTCGGATCGACGGAGAAGGTCGTTCTCCCCAGATGTCAGCCTTCCGATTGCACACTGCAGCCTGATGTTCAGATGCGCCAGATCCTCCGCCAGCTTCGGCAACACGTCGAATCCCTTGTCTGCGCGAGCACTTCCGAGATAGAGGGCTGCCGACGAACTATCTCGAGGAAGGCGCATCGCTCCTTCCGTGGACTCCGACCACGCAAGGTAGGCGGGGTGCGCGGCGACCAGGACGTTCGCATACTCTCCGACTCCCGCACGGAGCGAAGAGTCGTGAACCAACAAGCCGCTCGCGCCCGAACGAATGGAACGGATGATCGGGTGATCGTCCGCATCGTCCCGACTCTTGACGGGATTGTGCACTACGACGAGCGTCCGGCATCCCGAAAACTGAAGTCCACGAATGATTCGTCGTTCCAATTCGGAATTCATCCAACAGACCACAACGAGTGGCCGTCGAACGATTCCGTAGACGACAAATGCCGCAAGCCCCGCCAGGTACTGCACCAGCACCCAGATGTTGCGAGAGCCTGCTGCAGGCGGAGGGAGCAGACCGACGGATCTGACCAGATCGTGAGTGATCCCCTGACCGCGCCGGCCGAAGCGAAGCACCGACTCATGCGTATCCGCAATCACTCGGGCGACTTCCACCCCGTAGGGATTGAAGGGATTGGGATCCCACACCACGATTTGCCGACTCACGACGCCACCCGCTGACGAAGTCGCTTCCCGAACTCGACCGCACCGTAGAGCGAGACGATCAGTGCCGCCGGATGAACACGGGCCTTCGAAAGCCCGGATGCTGCGTACACGATTCCCTGTCCGTCGCCGGCAGCCAGTGCAGATCTCAGTATTTGCGTGGCGATGAAGTCGCCCCTCGCCGTCTTCCCCAACGACGATGCGTGCTTGTCGTAGAACGGGACGCTTCGCCTCCAATTCCGCACAGTCGAAATTGAACTCTTGCTGGCCTGCTGGACGTGAACGAGAGGCTCGTCCACATACGACACCTTCTCGCCTACTTCTTCTTCGAGCCGAACCACCAGGTCCCAATCCTGATGCTTGGAAAGTGATTCGTCCCAGGCGACGTGCTGGGCGAGTCGACGAGTCAGCATGATCGAACTCGACTGCACGTATCCGTGCCCGTGCCGCAACCCAGGCCGCAAGACCAGGTAGTCGCCCATCGACGAGCCCGCACCGTACCGAGTGATCGGAAGAGTACGCACTGTGTTTCCTGAGTGGAAGTAGGTTGCGGTGTAGGAGAACTCGGTTGATTGTCGAGTCATACTGGCGATCTGCTTCTCGATCTTGGTTGCTTCCCACCAGTCGTCGTCGTCGAGAAACGCGACGAAGCGTCCGGAAGCCGCTGCGACTCCCATGTTTCTTCCCACTGCTGCACCTCGACCGCCCCCGGTGGTCAGCACGATGTCCGCACCGGTTGCAGTGCCACCCTCGTCCATGGCGGTATCCAGCACGACGATGATTTCGATATCGCGGTGCGTCTGGTTCCGAACACTCTCGATCGTGCGAACCAGTTCACTCCGCCCCAGCGACGGAATTACGACGGTGACCAGTTGGTCGTTTACTCCATCGGTCACAGAATTCCTCGTCTCTCGAACTGAAACTCGACAGTCACACGCATCAGCTTGAAAGGCTCCACCAGATACCTCGACGCAAGCCTCTTCGGGTCCGAAGCCAGCCTCCACAGCCATTCGATACCCAACTTGCCTGTCCACCGAGGAGCCAGGCGCTGCTGTCCGGACAGTTGATCTATGGCCCCGCCTACAGTTGCAAAAACGGCGGTGGGCAATGCATCCCAGTGATCGAGCAAGAACTCTTCTTGGATCGGCATACCCAATCCGATCAATACGAGATCTGGTCGAAATGTGCGCAGGGACTCGAAGCCTTCGGAAATCAGCGCTTCCTTGCCCGCGTATCCGCTCCACCCTCGAACTTCGCCATGCTCCGCCATTCTTGAAATCGCATCCACAGCAGATGAATTGGAACTCGGGCTGGCACCGATGACCGCGATACGAATCCCATCGTCGATGTCACCGACCAGCGGAATCCAGTCCGTCGAACCACAGCGTTGCGACACGCTCAGCGACGGTTGTTGTCTCCGAAATCTGCGAATTGCCAAGGCCGCCAGTATCGGCATCCCGTCGATCAGAGTCAGATCCGAACTGGAATAGAGACTGCGAAACTTTTCATTCGTGAGGTGGAGATACGTGCTGTGCAGATTATGGTTCAGCAAGACCTTCTTTTCACCCTGATTGTTCCTGATCCATTCGATGACATCATCGGGCGCACAGGGTTTCACGCGTATTCCCCACAGATCGATGGTATCCATTCAACTGACCCGCCCATAGTTGTTCTTGCCCGACATAGTCAAAGAATCCTGCGTACTCAGAACAACGGCGACGACCATCCAGAACATCATCGCCACCGACCCGCTACTGAAATGCGAATGAAAGGAAGAAATGACGAGAATCCCGACGAGTGCGATTCCGATTGTGCGAAAACTGGTGACGCCCAGTAGGTCCGAGGCCGTCCATACCTTACGGACGGCGTAGACGAGAAGTGCCACCTCCAGCACAGCCAACACAACACCACTGGCAACAGCCGTTCTCATCCACTCGGATTCAGGAGACGGCCATCGCAACGTCGAAGGTGCCGTCCCTGTGGAAATGCGGTTGTAGACATTCGCCCCGTGCCCGAACAGCGGACTGTCCAGGATGGCCGGGACGGTCTCGTTATTCCAGATCCCGACGCGGTATCTGATGGTCTCTGGAATCCAGGGAGGGAGACCATCTTTGGACGGGCTGCTCAGTTGCGAGGTCAGTCGATCGCCAACTTGCTCGTCGAACAGCAAATATGCCGCGCCCCCGATACTGACCAGAGAGAGAAGGCCGATGAATCGAATCTTGACCTGCACTGCCGTGTAGAGCATCGTCACGATCGCGACCAAGATCGGCGCAAACGTGAATGTCGACACTTGAGCGACGAAGAGGATGCCAACGCCGAGAACCAAAGGCTTGGGGATCAGCTGCGAACCCGATTTCTCTACAATCAGATAACAGCCGATGGCGATTGCGATGGCCAGGTATCCACCCAGCGCCGTCCAGTGGCCAAGGGTGCTCGTGGCGCGCAATGGCCATCCGAGATCAAGCCTGCCCTGCAATCCCGGTGCAATGGTGAATCTCACCAGAAGTTCGCTGACCTGACGGCCGCCGAGCATCTGGGAGATTCCCAGCACTGCAACCGGAATCGCTGCAATGAACACGCCCTGGAGCACACGGAGACCGTCGTTTGCGCTCGTCACGACCAGTCGGCACGCGAAGTACACAGCAAGCACACCGACCAGGTTCAGGATCGTCGACAGCGAAAAGGCGGCGTCCGAATAGGTTACGTCGAAATACTCGACCAACGCGATGGCCGTCACGTACAGCAGGAGGAATGCATCCAACGCCCGCAAGCGAAACCGAACCATGCTTCCCCGCGGCGATGCCAGGCATGCAATGACCAGAGCCAGTGCTGCGACTGGCAGTGATGCATTGACCGTCGAGGGCAGGCCAGGCAGAGAAACTCCGGTAAGAGCCGCGGCAGCACCGGCAACGATGCCTACCCAGGAGGCGCTCGACATCTTCCGGCTGTGATCGTTCGTCGATTCGCTCGGAGCGCGAAGCGCCGACGCGCCAGTCATTTCGTTGCGGGCATCGGTAAGCGGGAAACTAGTAGGCGCCGTCACTGGCCAATACCGCTTTCAACGTTTTGCCGACGATCAAGACATCCCCCATGAGCGACCAGTTGTCGACGTACGAGAGATCCAGTCGTACAGTCTCTTCCCAGGAAAGATCCGAGCGTCCGCTGACCTGCCACAGCCCTGTGATTCCCGGCTTGACGAGGAGTCGGCGACTGACTGTTCCGTCGTAGGCCTCGACCTCGCGACGCAGCGGCGGCCTGGGGCCGACAACGCTCATCTCGCGCCGAAGAACATTGACGAACTGGGGCAGCTCGTCAATCGAGTAACGGCGCAAGAAGCGCCCGACCGGTGTAACGCGCGGGTCGTCGCGCATCTTGAAGAGCACACCGGCGCCGTCGTTCTGGGCCATCAAGGACGCCACCTGCGAGTCTGCGTTCTGAACCATCGAACGGAACTTGAGCATCGGGAACGGTTTGCCGTCCAGCCCCATTCGCTCTGCTCGGTACAACACCGGGCCCGGGCTCGAGATCTTGACCGCCACAGCTGCCACCAGGAGAACAGGTGCGATGGCGACCAAGATAAGCGAAGCAAAAATCACATCGAACGATGATTTCGCAAAGCGTTGCGCACCATGATATTTCGGACGCTCGACGCGTATCAGAGGCTGACCGGCCACCGGCCGCATCGACAGGCGCGGCCCCGACACATCGACGATGCTGGGCGCAACGACCAGATCTACGTCCCGCGATTCCAGATCCCAGGCGAGCGCACGGATGCCATCCGAGCCGAGATGCTCGGTTGCCGTCACGGCAACGGTGTCTGCGCCGACAAGTTCCAGCGCTTCGACTACCGATGTCTCACCGCCGAGGAGCGGTATGTCACGCCCGTCGACCGCGATGGACTCGTCCGCGCGCCGAAGGAACCCCGGCACACACACTCCGACCACACGGAAACCGTCTGCGCTACCTCGCTCGAAGTTTCGTGCGAGTTCAGCGCCGGCATCCTTGCTGCCCACCACCAGTACAGATGTGAGGCACTCACCACGAGTACGCCTCCGCACGATCACCCCGCGCCAGAGCCAACGGCTCAATAGCAGCGCGAGAAGGCCGACAGGAAACGCGAATGCAAGGTAAAGCCGGGCGATATCGAGACGGAGCAGAAGGCTTACGATCGCAATGACGCCGAACAATCTCATCGCGGACACCAGGATTCGTCGATACTCCTCCGGACCGCTTCCGATCACACTCGCAGATCTCGTCCTGAATATCTGCAACGTCGCCAGCCACGCGACCACCACACCGATGGACAAACCGGTGTAGCTGAACTGCCCGAGCTCACGAGCGTCGACGGCGGTCGGCGCGGCGCCGAATCGAAGCCACTGAGCGGCCGAAACCGCACCAACGACAATCAGCGAATCCGTCACTGTCAGAGCACGTATGTATCGATGCTGCCACGCTGCACGCGAGGAAAACTCCGCACGGGAGTCCGGCACGATGCGCGGACGCCGATACCCGAGCGACGGCGCCATGGACATGTCCAATGCCGACATCTGACCAACCTTCCCGTTTGCGAGCCGCCAGGCCCCGACCGTTCTTCGGAATTCCGGTTTGCACCCGAAAGCCCCAGGCGCAACTAAAAAGATGGAGAAGAGCAAATGTTCCGCTTAGGTGTCGGCAACGTTGCAACTCGATAATCCGGAGGCATTGCACGTGCCGCGTGAGTACTATGAGAACATCTCGAAGGCCGGAGTTCAATTCGAATAATGTTGCAGGTCAAGACTCTAACCGGCAATTCTTCTTCCCAGCAGACACCCGAAGAATGTTGGACGATCGTTCACGTTCGATCGCCGTAAAGCCACGGTGCCATTTGCGATGTAGTTACCAATTGGTAGCTATAATTCAGCTATTCAGCAAATGCACGGAAACCTCCAGGGCTTAGGTCCCGACGACCGCAATAGCTCACAAAGCGGACATTGCCTCTCACTGCTGACCACAGTTCTTTCGCATGGGTAACTGGACCCACATCCACGCAACCGAGAACCGTCCCTGCACGCTGGGGACCTATGTCCCCGTAGGTCGAATCCGCGGAACTTGATTGAACTTTCTGCAATCCGAAAGTGAATTACCCTTCGATACGGAGTAATTCGGCAGACCGAAAATCTTGTCATGCCATCCGGCCGGCCAAGGCCCGCACTGGGAAGCGAAAAAAAGATTTCAAACTTCCCACTATGTGAGATTCGAGCGCGTGAGACCTCCGGCCGGACTGCTCAGAGACCGGCGCCTCGACGTGGCGAGGGCGATATGTCTTGATCAAGTAATGTCTGCATGTGGCGCCGGACCGACGGCGATGGTCGGCAGTCCCTAGCGGTGCGCAGCCTCGAATCGCACGCAGATGTCGGGTAGCAAGCGAATGGAACTGGAAATGTTGAAGATTCGTGAGATCCGCTCCGAGTCCGGGATCATTCCTCGACTCGCAGTGCGGTGGTTGATGATCGCGCTCGCCACGATCTTTGCATTCTGGCCCACCTGGACCAAGCTTTGGCAGAGCACGGCCAGCGGAACTGCCATCGGCTACGTCTTCGCTCTACCGCTCTTGTGTTTGGTTGCCGCCGTCGGAACAGACTTGAGGCGCGGCCCGGAGCTTCCTATTCACGATCGCGAGACCGACAAGATAGTCGGCTGCATCGGCCTCTTCGTCGCATTGGGACTCCAAGCGCTCCTGCTGCCGCGTTTTGCCGAGACCTACGAATTGATGCATATCGACGTGATCGCGGCGTGGGTATTCGTCTGGAGCGCAGCGGTTCTGATGTTCGGCCTCCGTCCGGTCAATCGGTATTGGGCAATCTGGGTGGTCCCGGTCATCTTGGCGCCGCTACATTACCGCGCCATCGCGACCGAAATGGGCGGGACCCGTTTCGACTACAGCGTCCTCATGGTGCTGGTCGCGTCTGCCGCGACCACGATCGCCGTCAGTAGAACGTGGAGGCGAGGGGCGATCGCCTTTGTCGCCGCAACGGTGCTCGGTGTGGTGGTTCTCTACGTCACGATTCAGAAGTATCCCACTGCTCCGCTTTTCGCCGTGCAGTTGTTTCCGGCGCTCGGAACCGCAATCGTCGTCGGTGGCGCCTTCTATCTGTACGAACGCCGGGGAAAGTCGCTCAAACCGTTCGATCGACCACTCCGAAAGCCTTCGACAGCCACGAGCAACTGGACCATCCTTGCGGTGTTTGCCGCCGCAGTGCTGATGTTCTTCACACCGCTGCCACCGACAAGTTTGACCGTCAACGTCGGTCCGCCTCCGGCTACGGCCGATCCTCGACTGGTCGTTCCACTGGGCTGGCATCAGATTGCAGCATCCGAATACGACTGGCCCCGTCGGTACTTCGGCAGCACCTCCGAACTGAGCCGTCAGACAATTCGGGCCGACACTCCGAATCCCGCTTGGGACGCGCAGATGCGGCCTCGCACGGTACAGCTTGACGTCGTCCAGGTCCGGCGGCCCTCCACGCTCGCCGTGTACCCCAGCAAGACCACCTACGACCTGGAGAACGCGAGAGTCAGCCCGACGGTCACGGTGGAGTTGCCGCACGGGATCGTCGCCGAGATGTACACGATCGTCGACGACGCTCTCCTTCTCACATGGAGCAATCTCAATTTCGTCTGGACGCGGGGCGACGGAGCCGCGCAGCGAGTCAGCCTGATCAGCGTCGACAATCACGATCCCGACGCCTACTTCCCCGAACCGAAGCCGTCGATGGCGTCCAACGGTAGCAATACCCTCGCCGTTCTACTGCGTGGTGAAACCTCGACCGAAGACACCGAATCCGAGTACAAGGACCTGGACATGCTCGAAGCACTCGCTCGACTACTCGTGGAGGCTCAGACGTGGTGAACGAAAACCGAAGCCAGTCCAACAGTGTTGTGGTCAGCGGCGACCCGGATACAGCGGAGTACCGCGAGGCCGCCCTGCACGATGCAGTGAACGGTCTACGCGAGCGCCATCCGATCTCGTCCGCCTCCGTGGCCTTCTATCCGTGGCAACGAAATACGTTGTTGGCAGGCTTCGCACTAGTCGTCATCAGCCTCGTGCTCTTCCTCGTCCCAACTCTCATCGCGCTGACACTGATCTGCACCATTGGATACATCTGGGCGATGGTCGACCGTCTGATCTTGTTCACGAGGGGTCTCGATGCGTCCTCGATCATGACGATCAGTGACGAAGAGGCACTGGCTCTTTCATACGACGACCTTCCCACGTACACCATTCTGGTCCCCGCATACAACGAGCCTGAAGTCGTCGGCGACCTCATCGCAGCCATGCGAGCGATCGATTATCCGGAAGACAAGATGCAAGTCCTTCTCCTATTGGAGGAAGATGACGCCGTCACTATCGAAGCCGCTCTTGCCGCCGGCGTGGACGAGGTCGTCAGCATTCTGAAGGTGCCCGCGGCCGATCCACGAACCAAACCGAAAGCATGCAACTACGGTCTGCATTTCTCGACGGGCGAGATCGTCACGATCTACGACGCCGAGGATTCCCCCGACCCACTCCAATTACGGCGAGTAGTTGCAACTTTCGCGAAACTTCCCGAGAACACTGCTTGTGTTCAGGCCAAACTTGCATTCCACAACGGAACTCAGAACCTGTTGACCGCGTGGTTCACCGCCGATTACGCGCTGTGGTTCAACTTCATCCTCCCTGGATTGATGCGGAGCAATTCACCGATTCCTCTCGGCGGTACCTCGAATCACCTACGACGTAGCGTCCTCGACGAGATCGGTGCGTGGGATCCCTTCAATGTCACGGAGGATGCGGACCTCGGGGTACGGATTGCCGAGAGCGGATACCGCACCGCGGTGTTGAATTCCACCACGCTCGAAGAAGCCAACAGTGACACGATCAACTGGATCAGACAGCGCTCGCGTTGGTACAAGGGCTATTTGCAGACGTGGCTCGTCCATATGCGCCAACCCGTGAAATTATGGCGAGGATTGGGCCCGATCGGCTTTCTCCGCTTCACGATTCTCATGGCCGGCACACCTTTGGTCGCCACTTTGAACATGGTGTTCTGGCTCATCAGTCTGGACTGGATTCTCGGACAACCTGAAGTGATCCACCAGGTCTTCCCCAACTACGTCTATTTCCCCGCGTTGATCTCTCTGGCATTCGGTAACGCCGCTGTTCTCTACATGAACCTCGTGGCGTGCCGAGAAACGCGAAACGCGATGCTCCTCCTCGCCTGCCTGACTGCTCCGTTGTACTGGGTGCTGATGAGCATCGCGGCGATCAAGGGGACCTACCAATTGATTCGCAACCCGTCCTACTGGGAAAAAACCTTCCACGGTCTGAACACGTGACAACGCAATCCTTCACGTTCTACACAGGTGTGAGTTATGTCTACTGGTCCGCCTCACCCACAATTTCACCCGATTTCGGGTTTCAACGGAAAACACACAGCTAGATGGTCGCGGTAAACACACAATCCAGTCACAAAACTTAACTACCGGTACGCGAGAACCGCGGTGATTGGTTGCCGAATGATCACAGATCGGCCGTCGAGCGCCTTAAGTGTCGAGACGGCACTGGCTTACCGCGCAGCACTCAGGCACTATGACCGGTATGAGCGGTTTTTCGGAATGGGTGAAGCATCAACTGGAACTTCGCCAAGAAACAGACGTAGCCGATGCTGCGCGTGCGCTGGGAATACGCCCCTCCGAGCTCGGTCGGTGGCTGTCCGCGAAACGCCCTCCCACGCAGGACACGATCAGAACTGCTTGCCGCGTCTTCGACGTCCACGTACAGGAAATTCTTGTCGCGGCGGGCTACATGACACCCGACGAGTCGGGTCTGGACGACAAGCCGATTTCACTGTCGTCACTCAGCACCCGAGATCTCCTCGATGAACTGGCGAGACGCTCCGCGTCGCATAGCCTCGCAAGTCAGTAGGTCAGCTGCGGATCCGGCTGATCCAGTCGTTCCTTGAGCCAGACTCTCAATTCCGGTCCGTACTCGGTGCGACTGAGCGCATGGTCGAGAGAGGCCCGCAAAAATCCGCCCGGGTTTCCCAGATCGTGACGCGTTCCGTGATGGACGACGACATGAACCGGATGCCCCTCTGCAATCAGCAGCGCTATCGCATCCGTCAGTTGCAGCTCGCCACCCTGCCCTGGCGAGATTCGTCTGAGCGCGTCGAACACGGCGCGATCGAGAAGGTAGCGTCCGGCCGCAGCGAGAGTGGATGGAGCATCCGCTGGTGCGGGCTTCTCGACCATGCCGACGACGGCAAGCACATCGGGATCACCGCCCTCCACAGGCGCTTGGACGTCGAATACCCCGTAAGCACCAACACGATCCGGCGCGACGTCGAACGCGCACAACACGGAACCGCCTCGCTCGGCACGCACCTTCGCCATCGCGTCGAGAACACCGCAGGGGTGGACCAGATCGTCCGGAAGCAGCACCGCGAACGAGTCCTCGTCCGCATCCAGCACCGATTCGACAAGACCGACAGCGTGTCCCAATCCCAGCGGAGACTCCTGCACAACCGGCTCCACCGAGATCAGGCCTGGAGCCCGACGCACACGCTCGAGTAGATGATGCTTCCCGCTGGCGGCGAGCTTGCCCTCGAGCACCAGATCCTCGACGAAATGCCCGACGACCGATGCCTTGCCCGGCGCAGTGACGATCACCAGACGTTCCGCGCCTGCTTGCGCCGCTTCGCTTGCGACCAGCTCGATCCCGGGTGTATCGACCACGGGGAGCAGCTCTTTCGGAACCGTCTTGGTGGCCGGGAGGAAGCGAGTCCCCATCCCGGCAGCCGGCACCACAGCAGTCTTGAAAGCCCGTTCAGCGCACCCAGTCATCGTTCACCTCTCCGCTCACGCGATGTTTTACACAATTACCGTTACGCGCATGCAGCGATCGTCCCCTCATTCCGACGACCGAAGCTCACACCGCATGTACAGCCTGCGCACAAGGTCTACCGGGCGACCGATGCCGTCGCAAGTTGACCCGAACTCGGAATTCGTTGCGCGCGAGAGCTACACAGCACCCCTCGATGTCACTTCCACGAAGGGCACACGGCACTCCGCGCACTGCCCGTTACCGCAGCGAACGGTTGAGATCCTTTTTCGACGTTGACCACGGCGGGACGTAGTAACTGGCCAAAGAGACAGGTACGACACAACTTCCGAACTCAGCGCCTCAACCGGACCGTCCCCAGCCGACCCGGACGTAGGTCCTGGAGGCGTCGCATCGATGGTCCCGAGCGACTCCACAAGCCTTCAAGTTCGGTTATCCACAAGTGAATGCCACTGAATACCATTGGATGCAAACGAAATACGGTCATCACGTCACAACACCAGGTTCAGGTTGTTATCAGATCGTGACCATACTCCCACTGGGCGGAACTCCTAGTGGACTACCAGCAGTGTCCTAACTTGCCAGTGAAGCGATCACGTCGAAGAGTGGATCGTCGGGCCCGATGTCCATTGTGCACTCGTTCGGCCGCGGATCCGGTACGAAGGCCCACAGGAGAGCTCCGGCCGTGCGGGCCGCCTTCTGCCCCGTCAGCTTCGTCTCGATATTCGTGGCTCGGGTCGCCAGTGATTCACAACTGCCCGCCAATTCGCCTGTCTCAGCGACCAACAACGGCTTCGAGACGTTCGTGGCCTGTTCGATGCGACGCGCCAGTCCGTTCCACTGGTCGCCCGGAAGCGGAACCCCGTCTGCTCCGTAGTCGTGATACTGCAGAATGTCGACGAAGTCGGACTCGCTCACGTATTGGTAGTCGTCACCAGCAGTGCCGCACTGACCGCCCCCGACGTATCCGGCCGTGATCAGGGTGTTCGGATCGATCGCCCGAAGTTCGGCGCCTGCCGTGTCGAAGAACTCCCGCAACACCTGCGCGGAATCAGACGGGCACGTTCTTGTCCACCAATTGCAGGCGGCGTCGGTACACAGGCTCGGTTCCGGCTCCCCCACCAATTCCCACGCCGCGACGGAAGGCTCGTTCTTCCAACGGTCGACGGCGGTGTGCATCCAGTCCTGAAAGCTCATGGTGGCTCGACCTGGGATCAGGTTCGCAACCTTCCAGTCGTCGGTGTACCAGTCCCTGGATTTGAACAGCCCGTCATCACACCCGCTGTCCTGTGGTGAGAGCACCGGAATCGTCAACTGGTTGTGTCGCGCCGCAGCGTCGAACACCGCGTCCATCGGTCCGAAATCCATCTGCCCGGACACCTTGTTCACCGCGAGCGCTTGGAAGGCGTTGAAACGCGTGACGGAATTCGGTGGCAGAGAACCGAAGTAGGCATCGAGATCGACCATCGCGCCACAGCCGAAGTTCACCGACCAATCAGTGGCCAGTTGATAAGCATTGAGCCCGGTGGGCCACCACGGCTGTCCGTCGAGTGTCAGTCCGCTCGACGACGCTCCGACCCGAACCGTCTTGGGCGAATCGGCAACCACCGGCGTCGTGAACATTCCTGTCACGACCGCGACGGTTGCAAAGCTGACTACAGCGGCAGCGATACGGCGACGCACTGTGCCACGCACACGCGGACGCGCTTCTTCAGAAGACATCTACAACCATCCACGTCATACGGACAATCCTCCCACACGAATTCCCTCATCGACCCGTTTGACGTTCACCGGTCACGCGATACAAACGCCAGGCCGAAGGGTCCATGCCGCCGTCGTTGGGCACCTCGAGCACCAGTGCTCCCACACCGCCGGCACCGGTGTCGTACATCGTCGGATAACGCCGATTGACCGCGTCCGACACACCGCGACCGGTGTTCGGAACCGACAGGATGTACTCGACGTGATGTTCGGCCGGGTTGTTCAGTACGCGCACGAAGTCCGCATCGGAAGGCACGACGAATTGCCGAGGGTTGTTCGACGACGCCACGACGGCATAGCTCTGCACGGTGTCGAGCAGAACCGACCCCTCCGGCAGAGCCAAGTCGTCCAGGTACCTGGCGATGCGACGCTCGGCCGCAAACGTGCGTAGATTCGTCTGCTCCTCCAGGTTCTGGCGGCCCGGAATGATCGCGCTGGCAATGGAATGCTCGAGCACTGCGATCCGCGCACTACCCATCGCGACAAACGTGACCAGCGTCGACCCGACCAGCAAGCACAGGGAGATCACAAGAGGTAGAGACGGTCCCGCCTGCTCGGGGTACGTCGACACCGAGCGCGACGCAGCAGCCCCTGGTCGACGCGTGATGACCGGCGCTCCGCGAGGAGCGATCAGGACGACCAATACGAAACACAGCGGAATGATCGAAATGTAGAAGCGCAGAAGAGGAAACGTCGATCCCATCAGGTAGAGCAACGTCTGCGCTCCGAGGATGGCGCCGAACAGCACAAGAGGCACCACCACTTCGGTGTCGCGCCGCCGAAGTGCGTAGATGACTGCCAGGACCACGAACACCGGGAGCGCCGGCCCGAGTACCGCCATTTCGGTGATCGAGAACGCAAGGCGGGCAACCGGTGAGTCGGTTCCGGCACCAGCCTGTTCCAGGATGGAACTGTTCCCGTACACCGACGAGAACTGTTGGAACGCTTGACCCGTGATGAGCCAACTGGCAAACGACCACAAGGCGAAGGCCAGGAAACCCGGCATCAGCACGACGGCGCCGTCGAGCGCCGCTGCCCAGAGCCGCAAGCCAGGTCCTGCGCCCTCGCCCCGCTCCTCCGCTGTCGGTTGAAAACGAAGCCAACTCACCACGGTCACCAGCACCACCGCGACAAACAGGGGTGCCAATGCGTCGTATCGAGTGAGGTACGCCAGAGCGAACGCGAGGCCCGCACCGATGAGGTCGTGTACGTCGTCGCTGCGCATCCACCGAATCAGTCGACGTGTCGCCCACAGAACGAAGAAAAGGAACGGAGCTTCGCTCATTCCGCTCGCCGCGTACATGACGATCATCGGATTGACAGCGAACAGCACGGTAAGGACGACGGTGACCCATCGCGGACACCCACGGTCGCGGCTGATCCCGCGTATCTGAATCACCGCGCCAGCCATGAAGGCCGCGGACATCACGACCGCAGTGATGTTCCACCGCAGCAGATCCGGCCACCAATGACCCATCAGGCCCATCGGAATCTGGACTGCCGCCGTCAACGGGGTGAACACGAATCCGATCGCCGCGAAGTGCGGATCACGGCTGAGCAGCATCGCCGACACCGCGGCGACACGACTGAGCGAATCGGTGAAGATGAACCCGATACCCGCGTTCATCCATACGCCCAACGCGGTGTAGATCGCGAAGAGCACGACGAACATCCGCCATGGCTTCCGGCCCGGTAGATCGTGGACCGCGACGGACAGGGCCGGGCGATCGGTGACGGTCACTGTCCGCGACGCCGAGCCACGAGCACACCACCGACGGCAACAGCGATCAGAACCACGGTCCCGAATCCGATCCAGCCGATCGTGACCGCGCTCAGTCCGGTCTCTTCTTCGGCCGAGGTCGCAGTGCCCAACGGGGCGACGTCGACTCCGACGTCGAACGGCTCACCTCCGCGAGGTGCGACCAGTAGATCGCCGGTCAGTTCTGCGAACCGGTCTTTCCCACCTTCCAACCAGTTGAGCAGACCGTCGGCATCGGCCGCATCACCCTCAGACGTCAGCGCCACTACTTCGTTGTGCGAACCCGAAACCACCTGCAAGGCACCGTATTGTCCACCGAATTCCAGACCCTGCAAGCGCAGGAGACCTTGATCTGCCGTGTCCATGGGTAGAGCCACCGGAGTGGGCAGCGTCCCGTCCGCCGCGATCAACAACGCCGGCAGCGAACTGGTCGCCGCGTCGCCGAACGGGAGCACGCGCGGTTGCAGCGGCAGATAGCTCAACCGCTGCATCGCGACAACGAGGCGCTGGGCTCGAACGAGATCTGCGAAATCACCGTGACTCAAACCGACATCGAGTGTGGGCAGCATCGACTGAGGCAAGGACTGGAATCCTCCAGGCGTCGGCGGGAATCCGGTAGTGGACGTGATGGTGCTGGCCGGATCCACAGTGAGCGAAGAAGGGCTACTGGTGCCGCACTGGAAGTCGCCGGTCACATCCATCGAGACCTCGAACGTCAAGTCGCGACGCAGGAGTTCGTTCGGAACATCGACGCCGATGTCGAAGCGCCCTGTCTCGTTAACCGTCTGCGAGGCGAGTCGTCTATCCCCGAGTGAGATCGACAGTTCTCCGTTACGCGAATTCGGTAGCGGGACATAGGAACCAATCATTCGCACCGAGACATCCTTCATCGGACGCCCCAGTTGCGACTGACTGAACGGGACGTCGACCTCGATGTGATTGAGACCGGAAGCCGTCAGCGTTCCGAGCTTCAGCTCACCGACGGTGATGGCGTCCTGGGAAATCTGGGCAACCGCGTTGTCCGGTGACGCCAGCGCTCTGCTCGCCGCCCAGTAGCCGTCGAAGTTCGCCGCCAAGAGACTGACCTGAGGAACGAGAGTCTTGTCATCCCCTGAAATCCGCAGCACGGGTGAACCATTCGGCGCCGTCGCGAGATCGATGCCGGCGTCCCCACTGTTACCGAGCACTACAGCTCTCTCGAACAGTCCCGGCTCAGCGGAGGGCAGACTCTGACCGTTCGGCAGCTGCTCCACCACCACGGCGTCAGGCTGACTTCCGTACTTGTTGACAATCGCTGCACTCAGTTGCAAAGCCGCACTCTGCTGCGCCCCTGACGAACCATCCGTGACGTAAATGGTTGCCTTCCTCAAAATCGGCGGGAAGAAGGTTGCAACAGTTGTGGGCTGCCGCTCTGCACCGTCGTAGGCGACAAAGGCATCCCGGAGCGCGAGGGGCTGGTATCTCGTTCGGTCGTAGCAGCGGTCGTCGACGGGAACGAGGTGAGCGATCATCGACACGGTGACGCTACGGTCGACCACTTCGAGACCTTGCAAGGGAACCGAAATCGGTAACCCGGTCCCGGCCTGCCCGGCGTCGAAGTCGACGCGGCTCACCAATCTGCCGTCCGAAGTCACTTCGAGCCAGCCCCTACTGAAGTCGGTCGGGGCGGTCAGGATTCCGGTCACGGCTGTTGCAGTGAGTCCGTCCGGCACCGGCACGGTCACCAACACTGGTGCGTCATCGGAAGAGAACACGATGTCCGTTCCTCGGCCGAGTTCGGTGAAGGAGATCGGAGTTGTGGCTGCGGCAACCACCGAAGTATCTGCGTCGTCCTCGAAATCCTGGGCCGAGGCGACACTGCCGAGAGGAAGCAACAAAGTCACCGCGACAGCCACCGGCATTGCCAGCGCGCGCGTCAGCCAGGTTCGAGAGTGGCCCATCAGCGTGTCTCCTCGACATTTCTTGTTTCCGCGCAATCACCAAACACAAATCACGAGTAGCAATCTCGCCAGTTCGCGACGGTCGCAGGTCCGATCGCACCGTTACGGACAAACGAACCATAACGACCAATTTGTGCGTTTGGCTAATTATCCCGACCGGCGAGACTTTTGTTACGGCGCGTCACATGATTAGCAATCGCTGCCGCTGGCAAGCCGAAAGAAACCGTCGGCAAGCCCGTCAACACGCCTGAACGTCCGTCCAGTCTGGGCGCTTCGGGGGGCGGAGAATTCTCAGACAAGGAAGCTGTGACGCTCAATTCGATCATCCCCGCCGGCAAGAGCGCCATCGGAAAGCTGGTCGGCGCACCGTTCTACTTCGCATCATCGCTGCGCATGGCCAGGGTTTTTCACCCGCACGGGATCGAACTGAAGGGAACATTGAAGCCGGCCACCCCGTGGTGGCCGGTAACGGAGTCGTCGACGATTACCGTCACCGCTCGAATGTCGAAAGCACTCGGAATTCCGGGAGACCTACCCGACATACTTGGCCTGGCGCTTCGGTTGCACGATGTCGGCGCAGATGAAAACCCGTGGGACATTCTTCTCGCAACATCAGGACTTTCTACCTTCTCGAAAATGTTTCCAGCTCCGGCTTTCTCGTGGAACGGCGCGAGATACAGCACACTGGTTCCTTACTCACGCGCGGGCGGGGCCGCGGCGTGGCTGATCGTGACACCGCGCGGCGTCCACCCGGCCGGCACTTCTTTGTCTGCATTAAAAGCTGCGGTCGATCATTCCCCGCTGCACTTCTCCGTGTACCTCGCGAGAATTCAACTTCAGTTGATACCGATCGGACATCTCTGTCTCGACGAAGTCGAGGACCACCCGGATTGCCTCCAGCCGTCCTTCGATCCGATCCTGAACAGGCCGGCACACATGCGCATGCTTCCGGAGTGGCTCGCGGAAACGCGGAAGCTAGCGTATCGCGGTAGCCGCGACGGCCGAGGAGACACACAAAAGCGCGGTTGACCGGACATGCCGGTCAACCGCGCCGAAACTCATTCAGCTTGTGAACTTGTCCTTGATATCCGAGACCTTGTCACTGACAGTGTCTCCGGCCTTCTTGACCTTTGCCTCGCTCTGATCGGCAACACCTTCGGCAGCCAGATCGTCATTGCCCGTGGCATTTCCGATCTTTTCCTTGGCTTCGCCGATGAGATCCTCAGCGCGGTGCTTTGCCTTGTCGATGAAGTCAGACATGTGTTTCTCCTTCTTGAATTCGGTGTGGATTCGGTCGTGCGTTCGGCCGTGCGTTCGGCCGTGGGATTCGGCCGTGGGATTCAGTCGAACTCGAACTGCGTGGACAAATGTGTCAGCGTTTTCCGGTGACTGCCTTGACCAGGAACAGCAAGATGACGGCGCCGAGGAGGCAAGTGAGGAAGCTGAAGATCCAGCCTGCACCCTCGACATCGACGCCGAAAACTCGAAGCAGGAAACCACCGATCAGGCCGCCGATCACACCGACAACGATGTTGAGGAAGATCCCCTGCTGCGCATCGGTTTTCATGATCTTGCTGCCGATCCAACCCGCTAGTCCACCGATGATGATCCAGGCGATGATTCCGAGTGAGAGCATTGTGACTCCTTGAGGTAAGGGACGGCGCAATGAGAGACTGCCGGTGAAGGGAGAGTTCCGAGCGATCGGCCCGCGCAACTAGACCGTGATCGCGGGTTGTGTTTGCACACAACCGGACTCTCCGCCGCACGACGCGGGGGATCGTGCACTCAGTAGCAGCCACATTGTCTGCTTACCTTTCTATCAGGTGTTCACGACAGAACCAAAATGACTGGCGATTCACCACATACGAGAAACGACACTCACCGACGCGCACATGATCAGCGTCACTACGATCGCGATCGCCATCGAAGTGACGGTCGCAAGGAGCACCGTGACACACAGTGCCACAGCAACATCCATGACTCTGTGCACGATCGGGAGGTCTACCAATACCCGGTCACCGGGAGGCTCAAACCTCGATTGATCAGAGAGTTCTCGGCTCATCGCGTTTCGCGCTTTCCACGGCGATGTGAGTTCTGGTCGCGACGGATGGATCACCGACCATCGACTCGACTTGATCCCCCGTGTCAGTGACGCGAGAAATCAACTCGGACAACGTTTCCGATCCGGATACGACGCTACGTCTCAATGTCACTCGCAAATCGATCGTGCGAACTCCACGATCGAGCAACGCTTTTCCTCGGACACGCGACACTTCGTCGAAGTCCTCCAGTGATGCGCTCGCCCCTTCCGCCACCGCACCCAGATCCGCGGTGATGGAATTGTGCGAGTTCGACCCAGGGACCGTGATCTCCTTCACCCGACGCAGCGGCACATGCGCGATCAACCACCGCAACGCGAGGAGGACTAGCAATACTCCCCCAGTTCCGACAGCCCATGGCCACCACGAGTGATCGACAAGATCTTCAGCCCACGGGATCTCGATACGCGCCGGGAAATCCTTGATCGCGTCGAGATTCCACAGGATCGCTGCAACTCCCAGCGCTACCGCGAGCATCCCCACGACGCATGTCGCCACGCGATCCATCGCCGTCGCCGTCCGAGTCATGACAGTGATCCCGTCTGGATACGAACCTTGATTCGCGGCGATGGTGACAGCGACCCGGCCAAGTCCCCCAGCACCGCACGGATTTCCGATTCAGCGGTGGCGGCTCCATCGGGCGTGACCGAGGCCTTCACTTCCAGCTTGCGCCGGGTCGCGTGTGACGAAGCGGATCGAACCTGGGCCAGTGACTCGACGCGAACAGACGCTATCGCCGCTACATCGGCGGGATCGATCCATGTATTCGCGACTCCGACCAAGGCATTGGCAGTCTTTCGTCGCGGTTTGAGTCCGAGGATGACGAACCACAGGCCGAGAACGACGGCTGCGATCCCCGCCGGCAACATCCAACCCTGGTACGCGAGCCCGTCCACATATGCGGCAGCACTTGGTATCCACTGCGACCCGGTGATCACGCCGATATCTACCAGCGCGTCGCGGACGCCGACCACGCCGAGCGCAAGTAGCGCCGCGGCGATGAGGAATCCCGAGACGGCCGATCCGGGCGCCGCAAGGGGAACAGGAGCAGCAGCCCTCGAGGCAGTGGGTGGTGCGACCTTGTCGGCGGTCATCGCACTTTCCTTCCCGCGTCACGCTTGGTCGATGCCGGGAGAACGCTCACGATCGCCACGTCCACGCCGTCTACGTCCAGGCCCGATACAGACTGCAACTGGGTTGTCACGTTCTCTCGCACCGCGGTACCGATGACCGACAAGGATCCGGGCCACTCGATCGCGATGTCCACCTTGGCCCGTACCCGCTTGCCGGATACCAGCACTCGCGCCCTCGGCAATTCGCGCCCGGTCAGTTTGTCCATGCCGGCGGCGTGATGGCGCACCCCCGGGGTTCCGCGCGTCGCCTCGAGAACCAACTTCTGCGCGACTCTGTCTCGAATCGTCAGCGTTCCGCGATCGCCCGGCTCACCAAGCACAGACGACTCCGGTCGAGCTGTCTCAGCCACGTCCGCGACCCTTCAGCATCACACCGAGATCGAACTCGCCGTCACGCTGACCACCGACGAGGTATCCGATCACACCGAGAACCAGAGCGATGAGGAATCCGGTGAAACCGCCTGCAGCAGCTGCGACTCCGAGAAGTAGTCCTGCCAGTAGGCCGACAGTCGAGGTGGTCATGTGAATCCTCCGTTGTGGATGATGTTCGATGGTGCCTGTCAGATCTCGGTGTAGGTCTTTGCACCCGGAAACCGAGCGCGCACCCGCGTGTACTGGGCCCGAACGGGTTTGGCTATCTGTCGCATCGTGCCGCGCAGCGACGTGCGCACAACCACACCGATCGGGGATGCGAAGTCCCGGTCGACGCGTTCGAGTGCTCGATTGAGCGCGTCGGCAGATCCGCCCACGTCGGGGTGGTAGTTCCTGATCGCCTCTCGGCGTGCGGATCGTCGATCAGGACCTGAACCCCGAGAGTGCTCAGGCATCGCGTCCACGACCGACTACGTCTTCCACTGTCACGTTCACGGGGCCTGTAACGAGTCCTGAAACCGCTTGGCGGATACGTAAAGCCGTGTCTCGAACGGCGGCGTCGGCGAAGATGCACACATGGATGTCTGTCGACGACTCCGTCACCCGCACGCCGACGACGCGACGACCGGGGAGGTACGTGCCAACCTCGCCGAACATTCCGGCATGAAGCGAGGCGACCCCAGGTAACCCCGTCACAGCCGCCGCGATGGTGTCAGCGATTTCGGAACTCACTGCACCCGTGCAGTCTTGGGCTCGCCGGTTTCGTCGTCGCTGCCCTCGTCGAGGTGGACGTCGTGAACTGTGATGTTCACCTCGGTCACCTCGAGACCGGTCATCCGTTCGAGCGCCGCAATGACGTTGCGGCGAATGCCGGTGGCCAGATCGGCGAGCGATACGCCGTACTCGGCCACGATGTCGATGTCGACCGCTGCCTGCTTTTCGCCGACCTCGACCGATACTCCCTGGGAGTGGTTGACACTCGCGCCGGGGATCCGCTCGCGCAGTGCCCCGACAACCCGGGACGCTCCGCCGCCGACGTCGTACACACCGCTCACCTCTCGCGTGGCGATGCCGGCAATCTTCGAGACAACGGTGTCGGCGATCGACGTCTTTCCTTGAGAGCTCACGAGAGCCGAGTCGTTCGATGATGCAACATCCTTCGTAGATGCTGTCGCAACCTGTGTGCTGACCATTGTCATCTCCTCCTGTTGATCGATCTACCTGTGTAGTCGTCACTCGAAGGCAAAACCGAATGCCCCAGTCAGGTGACGTGCATCACTGACACTTGTTAGTTACTGTCCGTAACATTCAACGCCCCGGCCGGGCGAACAATCTTCGAACGCAGCCGAGTTTTCCGCATTTCCGCGAGAGGAGCGACTGTGGCGTTACCGCACACACAGGGGCTCACCGAAGCACCTGACGGCTTGGACACCGCAACGGTGGACGCTGCGATACTCGGCGACCGAGAAGCATTCGAGTCACTGGTGCACTACTACGGACCTGCACTTCACCGCTATGCGCGTCGAATGCTCGCAGATGAAGGCGACATTCTAGAGGTAGTCCAGGACACCTTCGTGGCCGCGTGGCGCCGACTCGATTCATTTCGTGGCGAATCGTCGATGCGAACATGGCTTTTCGCGATCTGTTCCCGAAAGATCGTGGACAGCTATCGAATCAAGAGAGCGCAACCGATCGACGACAAGCTGCTGGATCCTCTCGTGCCGTCTCCCGAGGCCGGCCCGTTCGACACGACCTCGAACGCCGCGTTCCTGGAGGCACTGGAAGAAGCGTTGGGTGAATTGCCTTATCGCCAGCGTGCGGCCTGGACGCTGCGAGAGGTTGAGATGCTCACGTTCGTTCAAATCGGCAAGATTCTGAGACTCACTCCGGATGCAGTGCGAGGGCATCACCATCGTGCACGGGCTAACCTGAGTGAACGAATGACGAGGTGGCGATGACTGAATCACGAACCGACGCATTGATGGCGCACGCATCCGACGTCCTGCGGAACGCTCCCGAGCCAGGCTGGGATCGAATCAGCGACAAGGTGATCCGGGCGCTACGGTCGACCTCGGCGTCCGGTTGGCCGCTCGACGCACACGCGTCCGAAGGTCCACGTCTAGGCACGGTGTCGGTGAGCGATCACGTACTCCGCACCCATTTGGCCGCCGAGATACGTTCTCGACACCACTGCTCGCCGAGCAGTATCGAGTTCTTCGTCGACGGCCACGAAATACGTTCACTACGTATCGAACTGGCAGCGCCATACGGAGTGGATCTGGCCGAACTGTCGGACCGGGTTCGATTCACCGTCGTCGATGTCGTTCACCTGATCCTCGGCGACATGGACCCACCCGTCTCTGCAGAGAACGTCCACATCGCCGTAGTCGACATCGTGGATGATCTACCTGCCGAGGAGAACACCAAAAGCCACTCCGAGCACTAGGTGTTTGTTCGGCAAGTGTTTGGGAACCCGGCACTCATGACCACTCCCCCACCACCGGATCCGGGCCCCGTCCCCGACCCGGGGTCGCCGACTCCACCCGCGCCGGCACCACCCGATCCGCTGAATCCCCCGCCCGTGCCACCGACTCCGACGCCACCGAACCCGTATCCCCCGGATCCGATCCCGCAGATCTGAAGTCAGCTGCCCCGAACTTCAGACTTCAGCCGCCGAGTTCGGCGATCATCTCGCTCAACGATTCTGCGGCGATACGTAGTTCACCTTCGTCGGGGTTGTCGGGCGAGGACGGTAGGCGCTCGGCCAACTGCTCGCGAGTGACAAGCGAGATACCATCGAGGCCGAACCCTTCTTCATCGGGGACGTAGATCTCGATCTCACCCCCAACCGCTACCAATTCCGAATGGGGCCCGCTGCCCAGCAGTGCACGCAGGTGTTCGGTCGTCACGGTCATATGGTTCACGTGAAATCTCCTGCTTCGGTGACAGCTGACTTTGCCGGTATGGCTCGACGTGACGTACTGACTCGACGTGACGTACTACCCCTATTGAGTACCCCTCGCGGGTGAGCAAGAAACGACAAGTACATGAACACCAACCTTCAGAGAGACGCAGCCACCATGAGTGAACGAAATTCCACCGACCGCACTGATCAGACGGACGAGCCGCAGACCACCGGCACCGACCACGGTCCCGGAACCGGGGCCGATGCCGCACACAAGGACGTTCAGACCGATCCGTCGGGCGAGCGTACGTGGGCCGACGAGGGTGGAGCCTCGAGTAACGGCCCGGCAACCGACACCGACTGATCGCGCAAGAGCTCAGTCATCGGGACCAAGGTCCCGTGGGCCGACGCTCACGGGTCCTTGAAATCCTTACGGATCTAACGCTTTTCACCTGGGTTTTCGCGATGCGGTAAGGTAGGCACTCAGCACGGTTGAGTACCCAGCCGTTGAAGACGAGCACGGTTCGTGCGTTGCTTCCCGTGCCGTTTCCCGGTTTCGAACGAAACCGTTTCGAACCAGACCGTTCGAACGAACCGTTTCGAGCAATCCGTCAGGAGTTTCGATGAACGAGTTTTCGAGAACTACAGATGAGCGTACGGACAGTCCCCCCACATTCACCACGACGTGTGCGGAAAACATTCAATCGCTCGTGGTCAGCGGCGAGATCGACGTCCGGTCCCGAGCTGATTTCGCTGCCTGCGTCGACGACCTGATCGGTGAGCGTCACCCGTTCGTACTCGACTGCTCGGACGTCCAGTTCATCTCCGTCGGAGGTCTTTCCATCATCGAGACTCTGTCGGCCAAGGCACGAAGGCTCGGCGTTCCTTGGACGCTCGTCGCAGCGCACCCCGTCAGGCGCCCGCTGTCTCTTCTGAAGATGGACGCAGACATCGTGTTCACCGACTCGACAGCCGAGGCGGTCACATACCTGTCCTCGACCACCGTGCTGGACGAGACCCTGGCGGAGCCGATGTCGGCGTGAGTACCGATCTCGAAAAGCTCTCCGAATTCGTCGTCGTCGCAAACCGACTACCCGTCGATCTCGAAACCGACGAGGACGGTGGCAAGAACTGGAAGCGAAGTCCGGGTGGACTCGTCACTGCTCTCGAACCCATCCTGCGACAGCGAGACGGCGCTTGGGTCGGCTGGCCGGGGGTCGCGGACGAGAAGGTAGATCCCATAGTGGTTGACGGCCTTCGTCTGTTTCCCGTCGAGCTGACCTCTCAGGACCTCGCCGAGTACTACGAGGGGTTCTCCAACGACACGCTGTGGCCGCTCTACCACGACGTTCTGGTGGCACCGACGTTCGAACGGTCGTGGTGGCACACGTACGTCGCGGTCAACCAGCGGTTCGCCGAGGAAACCGCCCGTTGCGCCGCGGACGGAGCCACCGTCTGGGTGCAGGACTATCAATTGCAACTCGTGCCGGCAATGCTGCGCGAACTGCGCCCGGACCTGACGATCGGGTTCTTCCTTCACATTCCGTTTCCTCCGGTCGAGCTCTTCATGCAGCTTCCGTGGCGCAAGGAGATCGTCAAGGGAATGCTGGGCGCCGATCTGATCGGCTTCCACTTGCCTGGTGGCGCAAACAATTTCCTGTTTTTGGCCCGAAAACTACTCGGACTCAAGACAACGACCGCGGGCGTCGGTGTTCGAAGTGCGCTCGGGCATGTGGATTTCGACTCTCGCGTCGTCAAGGTGGGGGCATTTCCCATCTCCGTCGATTCGGCCGAGCTGGAGCGCCAGTCGAAGAGCGAATCGGTCCTGCGCCGCGCACGCGAATTGAAGGAAGAGCTCGGAAATCCCGAAAAAATCCTGCTGGGAGTCGACCGCCTGGACTACACCAAGGGCATCGACCTGCGACTGCAAGCCCTCAAGGAACTCCTCGACGAGGGCCGCTTGGATCCGGAGAAGTACACGATGGTGCAGCTCGCCACGCCCAGTCGCGAACGCGTGCAACACTATATCGACCTTCGCAGTGTCATCGAGGAACAGGTGGGCCGCATCAACGGCGACCACAGTCAGATCGGCCGCCCCGTAGTTCACTACCTGTATCAGCCGGTCGACCGCGAAGAACTGATCGCACTGTTCGTCGCCGCCGACGTCATGCTCGTGACGCCGATGCGTGACGGGATGAATCTGGTGGCCAAGGAGTACGTGGCCTGCCGAGGCGACCTCGGAGGCGCTCTCGTTCTCAGCGAGTTCACCGGTGCTGCAATGGAATTACGACAGTCATACCTGGTCAACCCGCACGATTTGGACGGCGTGAAGAATACAATCCTGACCGCAGTTCATCAGGATCCGAAAGAGGGCCGTCGCCGTATGGCTGCGCTGCATCGCCAGGTCATGACGCATGATGTGCATCAGTGGGCCGAGTCGTTCCTGACTGCACTTTCGCCGCCCGAACCGCGCCCGGACAATCAGTTCGTCACGGAGCGCGAGTCTGACTTTGCACGCAACAACTGACCCCGTGGGCTTGCGTCAAGGGTGAGCGGAGACTCGAGCTAGGATTGGTTTCAGTTCATCGTCAAGCAGCGGCTGCGAACTGATCTCCTCAACATAGCCGTGCAATGCTGCATCGGCCCAGAAAGACAGGCCGACCATGCCCCTCACGGTGAAGTACTCCGAAACCTACAACGACGCTCTCATCGCGCTCGCTGCTGCTACTCATCGGCCGGCCAATGTGGTGAACCTGTTCGGCGAGTACGCCATTCGTGTCGATCTCGAATACAACCGTTATCTTCTGGCGACCAATACCGCGGCCGGACTCTCCGATCGACCCGACAACGGAGAATCGTGGCTGGTGCGGTTCTTCCAATCCGAAAACACCGACACACCGGATCGCCTCCTCGCGGAAGCGTCGCATCAATGGTTGGTCGATGCTTTGGACGCCGCGCTCGAACAGATCGAAGCGGCAGGCAACAAGATCTCCGCCGACGCGGACTTCGGCGACCCTACCCGCACCGAAACTCCATCCTGAACGGCATCGTATGGAGCAACGCTACTAGTCACCCTCGGCGGTCAACTGGCTGATTCGAGCCGCTAAGACTGCATTCTCGGCCTCCAGGGACAGAATCAGACGGATACCGACCAGATTGACTCCGTCGTCGATCAGCGCGGTGATTCGTCCGAGCGTATCCAGGTCGGCCTCGCTGTAACGGCGCGTACCGCCATCCGTGCGGGTTGGTGTGAGCAGGCCCCTTCGCTCGTAAAGGCGCAGCGTCTGAGGTCCTACGCCGGACAGTTCTGACATCACTGAGATCCCGTATACGCCGCGCAGCGCCCGGGTCTGGGATTCCGACGTCACTGGAACCTCCTAGTTCGGTGTCGGCTGTCTCAATCGGCGTCATCCGACCTTAGCATCATCACGCAGTGAATCTGACGCCCAGGACATAGATTCAAGCGTGTCCAGGGCCACTCATGACAAAAATCGTCGAGCCGAGAAGGCATGTAATGGCAGATCAAAGCCGATTTCGGCAAGATCGCACAGGGAGCTTCCCTTAGCCGTCGAATCGAAGTAGCCTTGCCAATTATCTACATCGGCTGATATAGATTTTGTAGCACTTGAAAGCGCCATAACCGGCACTCGAAGGTGTAGAACACCCAGACGTCGGAGTCGGTGGTTCAGCCGACTCCCTCACGGCACACTCTTCACCGGGAGCAAGATGACGACGATCGACATCCCGCCCACACAGGGCGAGAGCACCACCGGCATCGGAATCACTGTTGCAAGCGCGACTTTGACAACCGAAGAGGTCAAGCGCCGAATCGCGATGATGTACGGCGACCCGGTGACAGAGGAGCCAGTAGCACTCGCGCACTGAACCTGACCGACACGCGATCCGATTGACGATGGCGCGAGACCGCCCCGTTCGCGGGCGATCCCCATCAAGACGAGAGGAAAACATATGTCCGAGTTCACCGTACCGGGACTGAGCAGCGCAGACGGTTCGTCCGTCGCCGATATTCTGCAGGAACGCCTCAGCGCCTACAACGACCTTCATCTGACGCTCAAGCACGTCCACTGGAACGTCGTCGGACCCAACTTCATTGGCGTGCACGAGATGATCGACCCACAGGTGGAGCTGGTTCGCGGCTACGCCGATGATGTGGCGGAACGTATCGCGGCACTGGGCAACTCCCCCAAGGGCACAGCGGGAGCGATCGAGCGCGATCGGACTTGGGACGACTACTCCGTCGGCCGCGACGACGCTCGCGCCCATCTGGCTGCGCTCGACCTCGTCTACACCGGGGTCATCACCGACAGCCGCACTGCAATCGACAACGTCGGCAAGATCGATCCGATCACAGAAGACATGCTGATCGGCCAAACGGCACAGTTGGAGAAGTTCCAGTGGTTCGTTCGTGCGCACCTCGAGAACTCCGGCGGCAGCCTCGTACACGAAGGCGCGTCCACCGAGCAGGATGCCGCAAACGAGGCGCGTCAGAACTGACGCTCCGTCCGCGATTTCGGCCGATCGGGGGTCGGCCGAAATCGCGATCCCCACAACAGGAAAGGGCAAGAGCATGTCTGCGGACTCGCGCGGCACGTCGGCACAAACGCGTCGCGAGTATCAGATGTTCGTGTTGCAACAGCGTTTGTTGTTCGGATCGATCGTGGCAGGCACCGCCCTTGGAGTTCTCGCGATCAATTACTTCTGAAATATCAGGGGCCGCAGCCGTCGAAGACAGGACAGAAACGACACAATCATGAGTTCGAGCACTCTCCGCTCGATCGTTCGAAGCGATCGATTTGCGGCAAGCACTTCTTCTCTTCTGCTCGTGGACAGCGATTTCCGTATCCAGGGCGCAAACGACGAATACCTTGCCGTGTCCGGCCGCAGCCTCGATCAGTTGCACGGAGTGGAAGTGTTCGAAGCCTTCCCCGACAATCCCGACGACTCGTTTGCCGACGGAATCTTCTCGTTGACAGCGTCATTCGAGCGCACGATGCACTCCAGAACTCGGGACGCACTGCCGACTCAGCGTTACGACGTGCGCGATGAGCGAGGTAGTGGGCTGTTTGTCACGCGCTATTGGAATACGGTCAATTCCGCCGTCACCGATGATGACGGCAGGGTGATCGGAGTGCTTCATCGTGTGTACGAGGTTCAACGACCCCAGGCTCAGCAGTCCAGTTCAGCGTCAGACGTCCTCACCCGCCTTCGCGCGGAAAACGACGAACTGAGAAGAGCTTTGGATTCTCGGCCCGTGATCGAGCAGGCCAAGGGATTGCTGATGGCCGAGCGCGAGTGCTCGGCCGACCAAGCCTTCGACCTTCTGGTCGAGATGTCGCAGGAATGGAACGTCAAGTTGCGCGACATCGCCGGTGGTCTTGTCGCCGCAGCAGAGAGACGTGCCGTCGATCAAAAGAATTCCTGACGACCGGGATTCAAAGGTTGTACGGCTGGGTAATGACCGACCAGAGGTACCCCCGAAATCTTCCCCTCGAGGGAGGAGCCTCGAAGGTCCCGCCGGTTCAGGCCGGCGGGACCGAGCTTTGCCTTAACACCCGACCCGGATCCCCGATCCGAGTCGAGTTCGTCACGCAGCGAAGGGAACGTCCATGTTCATGCGCTCCTACACATCTCCCAGGCCCCTTGCCGACGAGTGGGATTGGCAGCTGTCCGGCACCTGCCGCGACACCGACCCCGCCCTGTTCTACGACGACACGAACGAGCGCGGCTCCAGGCGAGCGAAACGCGAGAGTTCGGCGAAGCTGGTGTGCGCCAGGTGTCCTGTCGTTCAGAGATGCCTCGTGCACGCCATCCAGACCGGGGAACCCCACGGTATCTGGGGCGGCATGACCGCGACCGAACGAGAATCGTTGCGTAAAGGTCGAACTGAACCACTGATCAGTGCCGCTGCGAACTCACCGGAGTAGGTGGCAACCTCAAGGCCTGGCCTCGTGATGCCGTAAACCGTGCGTGCGGCGTCGCTCCTTCATCTCGGCTTCGAAGAGGTGCGGCACTCCACCGGCCAGCTTGTCACGCACCACCTGTTCGCATTCGCGAAAGAAGGACCAGTAGTTCTCGTCGAACTCCTCGACCAGCTGGAAGGTCCAGCGCCCTTCGACCACGTTCCGGCCCATCAACTCTTTCTCGACCTGATCGGCCAGCTCGTCGTTACCGCTGGTTCGCAGTAGCTCTACGACCTCGTCGAGCATCAGATCTGCATGTCCGATCAGCTGATGGAAGTCGTACAGAGCGCCTCGCGCCCGCTCCACCGTTTCGAGGGCGTTCGACAACACCCCCGCTGCCTTCACCTCGTCGTCCGTGACGCCTTCCGGTCGTGCGTGTACAGGGATCTGCCTGTCCGCCTGAGTGCCCATGAAATGGACGTACCCGAACGGGTCACAAATGAAAGATGGGAATCGGTACGAGCGCACCACAGGTGATGTGTCTCACAATTCATCCTCTAGTTCGGGTAAAGAGGATTACTTCGCCGGGCGAAGGGTAATCGAAGGCCATGAATACTTCCGGGGTAGAGATGGCTGGCACGCATGGCCGGTACCGTTCCTTGCCTCGGTCCGCCGGAATTACGCCACATCTACCTACAGGAAGCCCCTTGATTCCTCTGTCGAGTCCGACCGAAGCCGAACTTACTCACGACTCCATTGCCTCGCTCCGCGTCCGAGCGTCGTACTCCCAACTGCCGACTCTGCGCGGAATCACCCGCACGGTTGCCAACAACACCGGATTGGACGTCGACGGGACAGCCGACCTTGCTCTGGCGATGGACGAAGTCGCGAGCATCCTCATCGGCCATGCGATACCGTCCAGCGACTTGACCTGCCGATTCGAGACCTACGGTCGCACTCTTCGGATCGTCGTGTCGGTGATCGCGCACTCCGAAATACCCGACAAGTCCCACAGCTTCGGATGGTTCGTTCTCGAAGCACTGGTCGACTCGGTCCGTTTGGAGCAATCGGAAATCGACGCGGACGGTCACATCACCCTGACGATGACGCTTGAAAAGGGCTTGCTCCAGGAGCGTGCGTGACCGCTGTCCCACCGGACGATACTGTCCCACCGGGCAAGGCTGAACCACCGGACAAGAAGGACCAGTACGAACTAGCTGTCGAATTGTTCGTCTCGATGGCCTCGCTTCCGCCGGATGATCCGACCCGAGAAAAGATCACCAACTCGATCATCGAACTGTGCCTACCGCTCGCCACCCACGTTGCACGTCGCTACCAGGGTCGCGGCCAGCCTTTCGAGGACTTGGAACAAGTTGCGCGCGTGGGGTTGGTACAGGCTGTGCAGCGATTCGACGTAGACAAAGGATCGGATTTCCTGTCGTTCGCAGTCCCCACCGTAATGGGTGAGGTACGCAAGCATTTTCGCGATCACGGCTGGTCCGTACGCGTACCTCGCAGCCTTCAGGAACGACACCTTGCCCTCAACCGGGCGCTCACGTCGTTGTCGCAGACGCTCGGCCGTGCACCGACGGTAGCGGAACTTGCCACGGAGCTCGACATCGAGCCGGACGAGGTCGAACAGGGGTTGACCGCCGGAAATTCGTATCGAACCACACCGCTCGACACCGCGTCAGCCGGCGACGGGAGCGGACTGACTCTGATCGATACTTTGGGACAGTACGACGAAGCGATCAGTCGGATCGACAATCACGAAACCCTGCGACCCGCGCTCCTTGCACTACCGGAGCGCGAGCGCACGATCGTGGTTCTCAGATTCTTCGGTCATCTCACCCAGTCCCAGATTGCCGAAAAGATCGGCATCTCTCAGATGCATGTATCCAGAATCCTCACTCAGACACTGAAGCAGCTGCGCACCGAGATGGGTGAAATCTTCTGAAGTAGGTCCCCAGGATCAGATGTATTCCTGCGCAAGACGTTCCATCTCGTCTCGGTCAATGAGCCCGGGCTGGCCGATGTCGAGAGCCTCGAGATACTTGTTGGCGAGACGGTAATCGTGCCCCCACCGGCCGTGCTCGCCGTCCTGCTCGGTGCGCTGAACACTGGAACCGGGCGGAACCTCGTCCTGCAGACCGTTGGTCTCCGCGCCGATCAGTGTGTCGAGCTTGGTCGAGATGGCCGTGAGTGCATCGCGGTCGTTCATCTGAAATCCCTTCGTCAGGTGGCGCTGATCCCCAACCATACCGAAGTGTCGAGCCAAAAACATTGCACCGCTTAATGTTCGACTACAAGCCTGGACCGATCCAAGCCCTCGAGCTACACTGAGCGATACCGAGGTTGAGAATACAGCCGGGGCTGAAGCCGCTGGCGCTCGGTTCGCATCAGGACTCTGGATTCAGGTCACAACTTCCTGCGTACATCCATTGGGCTCAATGCTTTCCACACCTGGACTCTTCCACTTTCCGTGCCGCCAGGTCGGTCGTCAGCCTTTCGACGAAAAGCACACAGACCGGATCTGCCATGAATCTGAATGAACTCGACCACACAGCGATCGATTTCGTCGATCCCTCAACACAATTGGGTCCGATCGTGGACACACAAGGCTTCGCAGCCTGGCGGATAACGCCCTCGACAGTCCTGATCCAGGTCGACGTCGACCTCGATAAACTGTCCGCCCCAGAACTGAGAGAACTTCTCAACTCGTACGCTGCGGAGTGGTCCCGCGTCATTCTCGACCTGTCCAACTCACTGTTCGTCGGTGCGGTCTGCCTCGAACTGTTCGCCGAACTGAACTCCCGTTCACGAGCGCACGACTTCCAGTGGTCCGTCATCGGGTCACACCCGCTTCGACGCTTGCTTCGGGCCGCACGGGCGGAAGAGGAATTTCCGGTCACCAACTCTGTCGAGGGAGCAATGCGCGCGCTCGCCGAAGCAGAAAAGTCACTCGAAGCCTCCTGACGCCAAGCCTGCACCGGCGTCGAGCGCCGCGCGCTCGCAGCGACTAAGGTTCGTCGGGCTGTCCGACGAGCTGAGAGAGACCGAGAATGACAATCGCCAAGCGCCTCGATGCCTTGCAACAGAAGCATCCGGCCCTGGGGTTCCCGATAGCGGTCCTCTACAAGTTCCTCGACGATCAAGGTGTTTATCTCGCCGCGCTGATCGCGTACTACGGCTTCGTCTCACTCTTCCCTCTTCTTCTGTTGCTCTCGACCATTCTCGGCTTCGTGCTCTCTGGCAACCCCGAGCTTCAGCAACAAATCTTGGACTCCGCTCTGCATCAGTTTCCGGTGATCGGTGACGATCTGGGCAATGCGCAACAGATCGGCGGCGGTGTCACAGGGCTGGTGATCGGAATCGTCGGTGGTCTCTACGGTGGCCTCGGTGTCGCTCTGGCTTGCCAGAATGCGATGAACACGGTGTGGTCGGTGCCCCGAAACATGCGACCGGATCCCATCCGCGGGCGTCTTCAAGGGTTACTGCTCCTGGGCACCATCGGTCTCGCGATCTTGGGGACCACCGCTGTCTCCAACATCGGCGGTGCGCTTCATCTGGGCGGTTCGTTCAGCTTCCTGTTGACCCTTGCGGTAGTCGTCTTGAATGCAGGCATCTTCATCGTCGCTTTCCGGCTCACCTGCGCCCGCCCGCTCTCGGTAGCCGATGTGGCGCCTGGAGCGATCGCCGCTGCTGTTCTCTGGCAAGCACTTCAGTCCTTCGGTGCCCTCTACGTGACCTCCGTGGTGCGGGGTGCCTCCACCACCAATGGCGTCTTTGCCATCGTTCTGGGTTTGTTGGCCTTCTTGTTCCTCGCTGCCGCCTCGATCGTCATGTGCGCGGAAATCAACGTCGTGCGAGTCGACAAACTCCATCCGCGGGCGTTGTTGGCTCCGTTCACCGACAACACCGAACTCATCGAAGGCGATCGGCGTACCTTCGCCGATCAAGCAAAAGCCCAACGCGCGGTTCCCCACGAGAACATCCATGTGACGTTCGACGGGCACACCAAACCCGACGATTCGGACTGATCTCGACCCCGATCGAGTTGGGTATTTGGTCCCCTCCTGGGTATCGGGGTGGCATTCTGCGCCGCGAATCCAGATTTAACACAGGTGTTGTCATTTCGCGCTACATCGAAGCGACGAATACATCACAGCAGGTAAACGTGCATAGTTGAACAATCACCTGCTTCCGACGGGGTCCAGGAACGGGACAAACCCGTCAAATACTGCAACTCGCCATGCATGTAATTGGAGACAGAAAAAGAAGAGCATGGCAGGATCAGGTGTGAGACCGGACTCTCGATGGGAGGGCTCGGCTCGATGGATCCAGGAGAATTTGGTTATGGCTCAGGGCAGTGTCAAGTGGTTCAACGGTGAAAAGGGCTTCGGATTCATCGAGCAGGAAGGTGGCGGACCGGATGTGTTCGTTCACTACTCGGAGATCCAGGGCAGCGGCTACAAGTCCCTCGACGAGGGCCAGAAGGTCGAGTTCGAGATCGGACAGGGCCAGAAGGGCCCCCAGGCTCAGAACGTTCGCGCCATCTGAGTTCGATCCCAGTCTGACTTCAGACTGAAAAGGCTGGACGCTGCACCGCACGGTGCCGGCATCCAGCCTTTTCTTGGTTTCAGGGCCGTCTTGGTTTACGGGTCCGGCTCGTTCCGAGTTGGCCCCGGTTACGTCGCTCGCGCCCGCTTCTTCTTGTGGGAGCTGTCGCAGAACGGCGCGATGCCGGTCCGCCCGCATCGACACAAAGCAACCGTAGAGCGCTTGTTCTCTATCGGAGTGCCGTCGTCACGGAGCAACTCGAAGTCACCACGCACCAGCAGCGGGCCGTCCGAGCAGGCGGTTATGGTGGTGTTGTTACCGGCAACACTCGGTGTTTCGGCAGATGACGATTCGGGAAACGCGGTCATATGTCCTCTTCACTTCTCGATTCGGCCACTGGCGTGCCCACTTCCATGCCTGTTCCACAGGCTCGCGGCCCATTGAGCGCCACTCTCGTTTCCATTCTGCGCTCCTCGGCCGATCCGAGGGAGCTTACGGCTGCCGCTGACGCGTACGAGGTTGCACGGTCCATCGACCCCACCTACGACATTCTTCGAGACGACGACGCTCAGTTGACTCTGACGCTCCTCTACGAGCTTCATTTGCAGGGAATCGAGAACGTCTCGGACGCGTGGGAGTGGAATCTGGACCTGCTCGCGGCGAGGTCGCGTCTCGAGACGCATTTCGAGGCCGCCATCGTGGAACTCGTGGGAAAGGTTCCGTCGTCCGGTGACGTCGTAGCCGATTTGTGGGCGATGACGGCTCCCAGTGCAGGCCCCGGTCTGGCGTCCTTTATGGCGAAGGACGCCACAATCGATCAGTTCGCGGAGGTGCTGATTCACCGTTCGCTCAATCAGCTGCGTGAAGCGGATGTGCACACCCTTGGAATTTCGCGCCTCTCCGGTGCCGTCAAAGCAGCCCTCGTCGAAGTGCAGAGCGACGAGTACGGAGGGGGCAGCGCAGAGCGAATGCATTCGCGTCTTTTTGCCGACACCATGCGGGCTGTCGGCCTTTCGGACCGCTACGGCCACTACATCGATGCTGTTCCCGCGGTAACCTTGGCGTCGTTGAATGCTCTCTCGCTCTTCGGCTTTCATCGCCGACATCTCGGAGCGCTGGTCGGGCACCTGTGCGCCGTCGAGACCACGTCGGCGCTGCCGAGCAAACGGTACAGTGCCGGCTTGCGCCGACTCGGATTCGGTTCGGACGCGACACTGTTCTACGACGAGCACGTGGAAGCGGATTCCGTTCACGAACAGATCGCCGTTCGGGAACTTGCCGGCGGTCTTGCTTCTTCGCACCCGCACCGCACTGATGACATCTTGTTCGGCGCTGCAACGTGCCTCGCGTTCGACGACCTTCTCGGCGATCACCTCACATCGAGTTGGGAGAAGGGCGAGACTTCGTTGCGCGAATGATCACGAGTTGTTCGATTTCCTGACCGGTGGTGATCAACCCTCGTGCCTCGAGCATGGTGCGCCTCTCGCGCATCACGGGCCCGAAGGGAATGTACTTCCGGGCCGAGATCTCCACGGCCATACCGTGTTCCTCGAGTATCGCCTCGGTCTTGTCGACCCCACACAGTACCGACTGCAGAAGAAGTAGTGTGCCGCCGGGGACGAGTACCTCGTGAACGGTGGCCGCGATTCTGTCGATGAGGGCGCGTCCGTCCTTGCCTGCGTCCCAAGCCCGTTCGATTCCAGCGGTAGGTAGATCGTCTGCCAGTGCAGGGACGTACGGCGGGTTGGAGATCACCAGATCGAAGAGTTCGCCGTGTACCGCCTCGGTGAGGTCGCCGCGACGGGAATCGATCAAGGTTCCGTTGAGGATTCCGTTGAGACGAGCATTGGCACATGCTCGGCGAGATATGTCGACCGCGACGACGTGGCCTGCACCAGCCGCCGATGCCGCGACGGCGAGGGCGCCGGTCCCCGTGCACAGATCCAGGACCCGGCTGCGAGCGGTGAGGTGCTCGAACAGCAGCGCATCCGCCAGTAACGACGTGTCATGTTGCGGTCGATACACACCAGGTAGTCGCAGGATCATCATCGGCTCCTCTTTTTCAGGCGACATCGCACATCGCTGCGTGCGGCTACCCAGGAACCTCGGATTTCATGCGAACATCGCAGCATCGACTGCCCGGAACGGTTACATCGTCGCAGTTTGCGGAGTAGACCTGAGTCATGACAGGCAATGCGGACGCTCCTCAGGTAGCCGCGGCGTTTGCTTCCGCAGCAGATTCGCTCGACACACTCGCCGAAGCGATTGCCGGACTCCGGTCCAGTCTGAACACGGACGAGCATCTCGACTCCATGCTCCAACGTCTGGCCGAGACCGCGGTCAAAGCACTGCCTGACGCCGATGCTGTCAGCGTGACGGTGTTGTCCACCGATGGCCCACGAACTGCTGCGTCCACCGCGGACTACCTTTCCGAGATAGATGACGCCCAGCACTCCGCTGATCGTGGTCCGTGCGTTGACGCCGCGCGCACGGTGTCCTCGGTTCGGGCAAAGGTGGGTGATCACGTCGACGAATGGCCGGAATTCACCGACGAAGCCCGCAAACAAGGCGTCCGGTCCTACTTGTCCGTGCCGATCACCATGGGCGAAGGGAACACCGAGCTGCTCGGCGCTTTCAACGTCTACGGATTCGCCTCGACAGAGTTCAAGGCCTTCGACGAAGAGTTGATGAAATTGTTCACCGCCGGTGCGGGCGCGGCGATCGCAGATTCACGACGCTGGCGTCAAGCACACGAGCACATCGCACAGTTGCACTGCGCCATGGAATCTCGGGCCGAGATCGAACAAGCCAAAGGTGTCCTGATCGCCGTCCACGGCATCGACGCCGAGGAAGCATTCAGCCGTCTTGTGCAGCAATCGCAGAACACCAACGTGAAACTGCACGAGGTTGCCCGGATGCTCATCGATTCGGTGCGCCACCGCCGGCTCTGAAGATTCTTCGGTGCAAAACCCCGTTTTGCACCCGAAAGCACAGTCGCAAAACCCCGTCTTGTACCCCGAAGTCACAGTTCCCAAACGCATCCAGAGATGTTTCACCGAAACAGTTTTCGACCTGCGTGACTGCTGGCGGTCGAGCGGCGGCACTCGTCCGAAATGTGGTTATCTGTTGAGAACCGGGACGAAAGAAGACCCGACCGTACCAGGGTGAGGAAAGGATCGTCACTGTGCCAATCGACCAGGTTCTTGTCGTAGTTCCCGCCCACAACGAAGCCGAAGACCTCCCCAGTTGCCTTCGCGCACTCGCAACAGCGGCGTCGGCTTGCGTTGTCCCCGTCCGACTGGTTGCCGTCCTCGACAACTGTTCGGACGGAACCGCCGGTGTCATCCCCGACGGGGTCGAAGTACTTCGCGTCGAGCACCAGAACGTCGGACGTTCGCGAGCGACGGGCTTTTCCGAGTTCGGCCGAGAGTTGGGAGCTTCGGCGTGGTTCACCACCACCGATGCAGATTCGGTGGTCGGCCCCACCTGGATTGCGCGCCAATTGGAGTATGCGCGTACTGCGGACGTCGTCGCGGGAACCGTACGCATCGCGGATTGGGAAGGCCATCCACACTCCGTTCGTGAACGATACGAACGTATGTACCACGCACATCCATATGGCCGACACGGTCACGTCCACGGGGCCAACCTCGGTGTCCGCGCGGATATGTACTGGAGCGTCGGAGGATTCTCCGATCTCGAAGAAGACGAGGACGTCGATCTCGTCCGGCGGTTGAGCGAGGCTGGTGCCTGTATCGCGTGGGCAGAAGACATTGCGGTCACCACGTCTGCGCGTCTCGACGGCCGAACTCCGGGCGGCTTTGCCGGACATATCCGTAACCTGGGTTGTACGACCGCCGATAACGAAGAAGCGGAGCTGGCACGATGAAACGACTACACACACTCCTGGACGCAGGTGGACTGTACTTGCCGCTTCCCGGCGGCGGCGCGACAGCCGCGCGGTGGACCTCCCTGGCAGAGCTCACGCGCGAGAATGTGGTTCTCGGGCGGATGGCTGAGGCTCACACCGATGCCGTCGCGATACTCACCGAACTCGACGGGCCGGATCCCGAACCCGGGCAGCTGTGGGGAGTGTGGGCGGCCGAGCCACCCGAACCTGTGGTGAATGCGTCTGAGCACGTAGGGATCTGGACGCTCACCGGCCGCAAATTGTGGTGTTCCGGCGCCAACACCTGCACGCATGCACTGATCACCGCCTTGGTCGACGGAGTACCCTCACTCTTCGCAGTTGAGCTCGGACTACCTGGGGTGCATCCCGTTCCCGATTCGTGGAAGGCCGTCGGTATGGCCGAAAGCGACTCCAGCGCGGTCGACTTCGACATGGTTCCGGCGATACCGGTCGGGACGGCAGGCGACTACCTGAGCAGGCCGGGGTTCTGGCACGGCGCGATAGGCGTGGCTGCATGTTGGTACGGCGGTGCCTGCGGCGTTGCAGATCCGTTGTACGACAAGGCTGCAAGCAGCGACGATCCCTACCTACTCGCCCACCTCGGCGCGGTCGATGCAGCGCTGGCCGCAGCGCGCAACGCGCTCGCAGTCGCGGCGGCGGAGATCGACGCCGATCCTTTCGATGAAAATGCCGAGGCCATGCAACGGGCACTCCGTGTGCGGGCAATTGTCGAGCGCGCCGCCACCGAGACCCTGGATCGGGTGGGACGCGCTCTCGGCGCCGCACCGCTCTGCATGGACGCCGAGCATGCCGCGCGGGTAGCCGACCTCACCGTCTACCTGCGGCAGAGCCACGCCGAGAAGGATCTCGCCGAACTGGGCCGGATTGCGGCCAAGGGGAAACGGCCGTGGTGAACTCGAAACTGTTCGCGCAGAAGCCTGTCGACGATGGCGGCACTCCCGAATCGACATGGCAGGAGTGGGGACGCAGCTTTCCGGAACTGGATCTCACCGGGTGCTCGCGATTGATCGTCGTCGCTCCCCATCCCGACGACGAAATACTCGGACTGGGTGGAACTGCTCTTCTCGCAACGCTTTCCGGCATCGACGTTCACGTGGTGTCTGTCACCGACGGTGGAGCCTCACATCCCGATTCACCAACAGTGACTCAGCCTGAGATGGAACATCTCAGGCGGTCCGAGTCGGATCGAGCAGCGCGTGTACTCGGAATTCCCGCACCGGTTCGATTGAGCCTTCCAGACGGGAAGATCAGGGAGAACCGACAGGAGTTGACCGACCGTCTCAGCTCGATTCTCGGTGATTCCTCGACGGGTACCTGGTGCGCCTCGACATGGCGCGGGGACGGCCACCCCGACCATGAAGCCACCGGGGAGGCAGCGGCGAAGGCCTGCGCGGACACTGGATCACGATTGATCGAGTACCCCATCTGGGCGTGGCATTGGGCTGAGCCGGATCATGCAGCAGTCCCGTGGGAAAGGGCCAGAAGAGTGGCCTTGCCCTCCGACGTTCAGGCTGCAAAATCCGCTGCTGCCGATGAGTTCACTTCACAGATCGCCCCGCTTTCCGACCATCCCGCGGATGCCCCCATCCTCCCCCGACATGCGATGGAACGACTACTGCGACCGTACGAAACGGTGTTCGTATGACCGATCGTGAGCTTCCCGCGGACTACTTCGCCAAGATGTATGCGGCGCAATCCGATCCGTGGGACTTCGAATCCCGGTGGTACGAGCAGCGAAAGTACGCGCTCAGCGCCGCGATGCTCCCCAAACCTCGATACCGTCGCGCATTCGAACCGGGATGCTCGATCGGGGTTCTCACCGAGAAGTTGGCAGAGCGCTGCGACAGCGTTCTCGCCACCGACATCGTCCCGGCCGCACTCGAGAGCGCCCGTGCGCGGCTTACCGGACGTGATGCCGAATTTCGTCTGTGGGCGTTGGGTGACGACTGGCCCGACGAGACTTTCGACCTCGTCGTCATCAGCGAGGTCGGCTACTACCTGACCTTCGAAAAGCTGATCGAGGCAATGCTGCACGTCGTCGAGCATCTCGAGCCTGGTGGAACGCTGCTGTGCGCCCATTGGCGTCACGTCGTACCGGAGTATCCGCAGAACGGTGACGCCGTTCATTCGGCTGTGCGCCAGACACCGGGGTTGGCGCAGTTCGCGTCGTACCAGGACGAGGACGTGCTGATCGATGTCTTCGTGAAGGGTCCGCCGTCACCACCATCGGTAGCGCGTTCCGAAGGTCTGATCTAGAAGACCTGTGCGCGGTTGAGGAGTGTGGGGACTCCTCAACCGCGCACAGGGGTCAGTCTCGCTTCTCCAACGCGAGGTCCGTATCCGATTGCAGTTCACCGACTTCGGTCTTGAGGATCCGCATCGACCTGCCAAGGCCGCGGGCCGCGTCGGGCAGCTTCTTCGAACCGAACAGCACCACGAGCACTACTGCGACGATTGCCCAGTGGGTCGGGCTGAGCGCGCCCATCAGGCGGGTTCCTTGCCATCGGGGTACACCGCGTCGACCTCTACCTCGACGAGCCAACCGGCAACGGGCAGTCCGGCAACCTCGAGGGCGAAGCGGGTGGGCCGAGCGCTGTTGCGCTCGATCGGAGCGATCGGCTCGGCAGTGCCCATCGGCACCAGCTCCGTATCACCGGTGTCGAGATTGGTATTGGCGAAGAACTGGCGGTACGCGCGATTCCATCCTGTGTAGTCGGCCTTGTCCGACCCCGGCGCGTTGTCCAGGAAGACGCGCATCGTCACGACGTCTTCGAGACTCAATCCCTGGGCTTCGAGGTTGTCGCGGATCTTCTTGAGTACGTTGATGCCCTGCGCCTCGGTGACGGTGACCCCGGCAGGCAGAACTCCGCCGGAGAACTGGCCGTCGATGTACGACTCCGGCGAACCTTCCGGCGCCGCCTTGTTTCCTGCCGACGGGCCGATGCCGCTGGTCTTGTAGATCGCGGTGTCGCCGCCGATCGCGACACCCTGAGCGATCATCGGGTTTGCCTGCCCCGCTTCGAGAATCGATTTGGAGACGAACGAACTCGACGTGGTTTCGGCGTCCGCCTCATCAGACGAGCAGGCCGTGGCGAAGCCCAGTAGCGCGGTGGCGGCGAATGCCGCTGCAAGGACCTTGGTGCTGCGAGATTTCATGATGTGACCTCCAGAGAAAGTGATGGAAAACGAAGCACGTCAGGCAGTTTGCGCAACACGCTGATGCAGATGGGTGACGACGTCCTGCGCGGACGTGAAGGCCCCGTGCTGCCAGGCGATGGCGTTGGAGAGGTGATCGCCGGCGAAGTAGATCCGGTCGACGGGTTCGAGCAGCTTGGTGTACTCGGGAGTTGCCATGCCGCCGTGGGAATCTCCCGCGCCGGCCCATGATGCCCAGGCGGATTCCGAATACTTGGTGCGACGCCAGCTTCCGGAGAAGGACGACGAGATGTCGCGAGTGTATTTGTCGCCGTGGATTTCTGCGCCTTCGGCGATGGCCTTTGCCAGCCGCTGACGGTGGGTGAGCGATTCGAAAGCCTGTTGACGCTTACCCGAGCTGTAGTACGCGACCACGACGCCGCGGTCGGAGTTGTAGTGGTCGTAGGGGAACATGATCTGGGAGATGTCGCGGTCGGTGTTCGACGCGCCGCCGTAGATGCGGTCCTCCGTCTCCCACCACCGACGCGAGTATTCGATACCGAGCTTGCCCGACGACGACGGCTTGGCTGCATCCAACGCGAGCAGGATGTCGGAGGGCAGGTTGTTGTTCAGCCGCTTGATCAGGTGCGGTGGGATCGTGCAGATTGCGTAGTCGGCGGTGATCGACTTGGTTTTGCCGTCGACGACGTAGTCGACGGTGACGCCTTCCGGCACGTTCTTCATGCCGCTGACCTCGGCGCCGAACTCGATGTTGTCCATCCCGATCGCGTCCTGGAACTTGTAGTAGATCCGGTCCATGCCGCCGACGGGGGTCATCATCGTCATGGCCTGGTCGTAACCGAACTCGAAGGAGAATGCACGTCCGATGCCGCCCTGGATGACATCGCTCATCCCGAATGGTTCGATCTCGGTTCCGAAGTTGAGGCCGGCGCCCGGCTCGGCGGAGTGTCCTCGACGCGAGGATCCGACGTAGCGGCCGTCGCTGGAGAGATCACCGAAGTCGGTGAGGAAGGACGAGAGTGCTTCTTTGTCTTCCTTGCTCAAGACCTGGTCGAGAGCGCCCTGATTGGTGGCCTTCTGCAGCAGCTCGGACATGTATCCGTAGGTGTCGGCTTTGGCTGCTCGGTAGGTGATCGACTGATTCGCCAGCGGCTTGTTGCCGGTGTAGTTGACGAAGGTGTTCGCATTCTGGTTTCCGAACATCTGCAGTTCGACGCCCAGTTCGCGGCAGTAGTCGATGGTGTTGTGATTTTGCGGAATACGCGTCGCACCGAGGTTGTAGAAGTGCCCCTCGGAGAACGTACAGGTCTGTGTCTCACCGTTCAGGTCGGTTTCTTCGGTGCCGTTGCGGATCGACCACACCCGACCACCCGGCCGGTTGCGCGCTTCGAGGACAGTGACCTTGTATCCGGCCTTCTGCAGTTCGTAGGCGGAGCACAGACCGGACGGTCCACCGCCGAGGATCACGACGGAGTGATTTCCCTTGACCTTTCCGATCAGGTCACCCGCGGCAGGTGCCTGAAATCGCCTCGGCGTCGACGCCACCGCCGGTGCCAGGCCGATGGACGACATAGCACCGAGTGCCAGGCCGGCACCGCCGGTGATTCCCAGACTGCGCATGAAAGATCTACGTGTGTATGGCATTCGAGCTCCCCAGTGTGCTCCCGGTGACCCGGGTGGTTGGTGTTGAACACAGACTTCAGGAGCGTTGGGTCCGGAACTTGACGCGCAGGAAACAGTCAGTGGGGACCGAGTGAGAAACCTGCGAGCATCAGCATCGGGCTCTCTCACCCGAGTGCGATCAGCGGAAGCATGTCCGCAATATCCGCGTTACAGAACCGGACTAGCGTGACGCGACATGTCCGCTCTCACCGAAGCTATCGCGCGGTCCTTCACCACGCGCGAGAAGCAGCCCCCGGCGCGATCACCGCTGCGCGCGTTGGGCCGTCGGCAACTCTCGGGCGCCGAAGTGCTGGCCCAGTCGGTGGCAACCACCGCCCCTGCTGTGTCGATGGTCGTTCTGCCCGTCACCATGCTGACACACGGCCGATTGTTGAGCGGGATGATCACCATCATCGCGGCCACCGTGCTGGTGACGCTCATCGCTTTCTGCGTTTCGCAGTTCACGCGCCGAATGGCAGCATCGGGCGGGCTGCACAGCTTCGTCTTTCGTGGCCTGGGCACCCGGGCAGCATTGACCACCGGCATCGCCATGCTGGTCAAGTACGTCGGCAGCGCGGTGATGACGCTCTATCACGGAGGACAGGTCGCAATCGCATTGCTCGGCTTCGCGGGTGTGCACGTGGACAAGACTTTTCACGTCATCGCGCTCTATCTGGGGATAGCCCTGCTGATTCTCGGTGCCCTCGTTCGAAGTGTCAGATTTGCTGCTCTCGCGATCCTCGTCGTCGAAAGCTGTTCACTTCTGTTCATCGTCGGGCTCATGATTCTGGGCGGTTCCGGAAGCCAACAAGCACAGATCGTTCCGCCCACCTCCGGCCACGGGCTGTTACTCACCGCCCTGGCTGCCGTGTTCGCTCTCGCCGGATTCGAGAGCGCGGCCTTCTTCGGCCCCGAATCTCGTCGACCGCTGGTAACCGTCACCCGCACAGTCCTTCTCACCCCGATCATCTGTGGATCGCTCTTCATCTTTGCGGGCTGGGCCGCTTGGTCGGGACGTAGCGACACCCTCGTCAACGCCTATCTCCACGGAACAGCGACGGGTGTGAGTCCAGGTGTCGTCATCGCGCTCAACGTCGGTCTGGGGTGCTCGTGGCTGGCGTCGTCGATGGCGTCGTCCAATGCTGCGTCGCGACTGGTCTACTCGTTCGGCGTCGAACGCCTACTCCCCCGCCGGTTCGCCTCGGTTCACAGCGCATTTCGCACGCCCTACTTCGCGCTGACCGTCGTCGTCTGCACAGTTCTGGTGGGCGGCGGAGCCTTTGCCATCCTTGGACGCGGAGAGATTTTCGACGACGTTCGACTGACGGTTCGCGGTGCCGTCATCGTTGCCTATGCACTGGTGGCGATCGCATCGGTTGTCTTCCTGACGCGTATCGGAGAGCACACTCCCGGCGTTCTCGCAGCCGCGTCATGTGGAAGTGGTGCCGGTGCGATAGTTCTCGGTTACCTCGTTTACGCCAACACGATCGACCATGCGTACGTTGCACCGATCGCTGTGCTCGTGATCCTGACCTCGGGCACGCTCTGGCAGTTCTACCTGCAACGCAGAAGCCCCAAGAGCCTGCTGCACGTCGGCGCGTTCGACAGTCCCGAAACCGAGGACGTACTACCAGGAGCTGGGGTGTTCGCCACCGACGCAGCCGGAAACATCGTGCTGGTGGGCGAGCCGACTGCCGGCGCCCGCTGATGGTGGGCCGACCACGCGACCTCGGTGGGCACGAACCCCGAGCGGTTCAGCGCGCCCTTGCCCTCCTCGAGTCGGCGGCCAGGCTCGGATCGGGAGCCACCGCCAAAGACATTGCTGCCCTGGCCGACATCCCACCTGCCACTGCGTATCGGTTGCTCAACATCCTTGTCGCCGACGGTTACCTGGTTCGGATCGCCGACCTCTCCGGCTTCGCACTGGGCCGACGCACCCGTGAATTGGCCGGGGCTGCCGCCGAACCCACCCCCGTCGACAATTCGGTGCTCCTCGAAGAACTCCGCGAACAGCTACGGTTCGGCGTCTACCTCGCGTCGTTTGCAGAGAACAGAATTCGACTGGTCGATCGCGATCCAGACCACGAGCTCAGCGGCGAACGGACGCTGGTCACAGCCGTTCACGCGTCGGCTGTCGGGAAGCTGCTCCTCGCCAGCCGACCCGAATTGGCCGAGGCCCCATTGCGAAAGGTCACCGCACACACCATCACCGACGGCGACCAGTTGGAACTCGAACTCTCTCGGATCCGGCGCGGCGAGCCCGCCCGTGAGGTCGACGAGATTCGTGTCGGACGCTCCGCCGTCGCCGTCCCGATCCACGACGCGGAAAGGTGTGTCGTCGGTGCCTTGGCTGCGATAGGTCCGACCGGCAGACTTTCCGTCGACGACGTAGACCTGGTCGTGCTGTTGCGGGAGTACGCGGAACGCATCGTTGCACCGACGATGTCGAAGGCAAGCTGAAAATCAGAGGCCGAACACACGTTTGGCAAAGCCGAGATGCTCGTCAGCCCAGCCGATGACGCCGAGCGTGGAATCGAGATTCTGCGGCGGAGTGCGCACCAAGGTGTCGCGTCGGACGAGTCGGTCGAAATCGACCTGAGCGCGGTCGAACTGGACCCCGGCCGTGACCATGATGTTCGCCAGTTCTTGCGCCATCACCCCGTACGCGACTGTCGTGGGATGAACGCCGTCGAGCGAGAAGAGGCCGCCCGAAGCGCGGCCGCCGCGACCGTCGGCAGAGAGGAACAGCGAGTCCGGCACGGGTTGCAAGTCGGTCAGTGCTTTGGGGAGGGGGTAGGGCGTCCACCATGACGGCCGCGCATTGACGTCGGTGACGTAGCGCCGTGAGGCCACGCGCTCGAGCAACCCGGCAATATCGCAGAGGTACCAGTCCTTCCCCACCCGACGGGCATTCGCGACGGCTTGCTCGATTCCGTCGTTGTACATGTCGATTGCGGTATCGACGGCCCACGCCTGCGCGCCGGTGATGTGTTGATCGCGCTGTGGGTCGAAGTCTGTGTCGCGCACCCACGGTCGCGCGTAGTACGGGAAATAGCGGGATCCGATTTCGATCTTGCCGCCGAGCCCGTGGGCGATCGGTGCGATGGTCACGTGTGGGACGGTGCAGAGGATGACGTGCTGGGCGTTGATCTTGCGGATCGCGGCCAGCACCTCGGCGTACTCCGACGCGAAGTGCTCGGGCTGCCACACCGTGTATTCGCGCTTGCCGTCCGGGTCACGGAAGTTGTTGCCGCTCCACTCGACTCGGAGTTCGGTGACGGTGCGGAGCGCATTGTTGGCCCCGAGAAAGACGATCAGAGTTTCGATGCCTTCCTTGCCCAGTTCCGCTGCCGCGTCGAACGCCGTCATGCGCTTCTCTGCCTCGGAGCCTCGCGGCAGAACTCTCAGTGCGGCGCGTTCGCCGTTGTTCTCGACGATCTGGCTGATCAGGTCGTCGTGCGGTTCGTGCAGGGCTGCCTCACACCCATGCGCGGTCTTGGTCAGAGCGTCACGAAGATCCCACCCGTAGACCGAAAGGTTGTGATTGATCGCCGAGAACATCGGCGCCACGCTGCCCGGCCCACGCTCCCAGTAGTCCTCCACCTGATCCATGAACCCGCGTGCAGCAAAGAGTGCGAGCGGAACCTCCCAGAGGTCGAGCCGTGGGCCGAAGCGCTCTTCGAGGGTGCGGAGCAGCAGTTCGATGTTGAGTGGGAGCCCGCCCGGACCGCCGTATCGGGGAAAGCGGAACCGATCGAGCCAGCCCAACTGGTGAGCAATGATCGACGGATACGACAGATCGGTATTGAAGACCGCCCCGCTCTGAAATCCCTGCGACAGCGAGTCGCCGATGACCACCAACCGGTGTGGAGCATCTCCCGCAGGCGGAACTACCGGAATCCCGACTGTGGGATCGAACTGCGGAATCCTGGGTCCTCCGGCGGCTGCGGCCACGACGTCGTCGGGAGTATCGGATGGAAGTTCCACGCCCACTCACCTCCGGAAAAGTTCAGCTGGTCAGCTGATCAGTGGTGGCTTACGCCGATCGGCATTGTCCTGATCCGATTGCTTCTCTATCGACCTGACAACCTCGTCGGCCCACTGTTGATTTCGGCCGTCGAATTCTGCGCGGTCCCGGCGCGCGATACCGCGTCCGACCAGGATGGCAATCGGAATGGAACACACGACCCATACGAGTAGTACGCCTCCGACAATCCACCACATACTCAGTAATTGTGCCCGATTCGCCGACCATTGTGCTCCAGGTCGAAACTTCTGTCCGAATCGTGGCGTTCAATTGAGGTGAGCTCGCAGGTCAGTAACGATCGGCGTCGACGGTTTCGCGGACCTTACGGACCTGATTCCAACCACGAGCGGCGATGCCGAAGGCAACAAGCGACATCAGATCCGAGACCGTCAGACCGTGTTCTCGATTCAACGACCACAAGACCTGACCTTCCAGCGGGCCGTTGAAGAAGAGCCACGCCACTCCTGCGCAGACGGTCGCAACAACACTGGCCTTCGACGGCTTCATCAAGCACACGGTGCTGGTCACGAACAACAAGTTCATGAACACCAGACCGTAGAAAATTCCGATCATGCCACTCCCCCCGAAGTTGGTTCGTTCAGCTGCGGTTGAAGTTCAGGTACGCCTTCGACGGAGTCGGGCCGCGCTGGCCCTGGTACTTGGATCCGGCCTCGGAGCTTCCGTAGGGGAACTCTGCAGCGCTCGACAGCTTGAGCAGGCAGAGCTGCCCGATCTTCATTCCCGGCCACAGCGTGATCGGCAGGTTTGCGACGTTGGACAGCTCCAGTGTGATGTGGCCGCTGAAACCCGGGTCGATGAAGCCGGCAGTGGAGTGCGTCAAAAGGCCCAGGCGCCCGAGGCTCGACTTACCTTCGAGGCGGCCGGCCAGGTCGTTCGGCAGTGAGCACACTTCGAGAGTCGAACCGAGAACGAACTCGCCGGGATGAAGCACAAACGGCTCGCCCTCTGCCGGTTCAACCAGGCTGGTCAGCTCGTCCTGGCGCAGTGCCGGGTCGATGTGCGTGTACCGCGTGTTGTTGAACACCCGAAACAGACCATCCAGGCGCACGTCGACGCTCGACGGTTGCACCATGGAATCGTCGAAAGGGTCGATACCCAGACGTCCAACGGAGATTTCGGCACGGATGTCACGATCGGAGAGCAGCACAGGTAGAGGTTACCGGTTCTGCGGGCAGTGCCGACCCATCGATGGGTGCGATCACACTGTGGTTACCGAACACGATGCGCGGGTTCTGGACTCCCACGGCAGAGCCCAGCCCCACCTGTCTTGAGTTCTCCACCCCGAAAGGCGTTCCCGCGCAAAATTTTTAGACGAAACATCCGCCAATTTTGCCGACTTCGACACGCGCCTTCTCTTCAACGACGGCCAGTGATACGTCTGCTCGAATGCTCGTCTGATAATGTTCGGAAAGCACGTTGATCGGCGGTGAAAACACGTCCGGTCGGCTGCGACGCCGATGTAGTTCAATGGTAGAACATCAGCTTCCCAAGCTGAATACGCGGGTTCGATTCCCGTCATCGGCTCCATTGAAAAGCGGTTCCGACCAGCGTCGGAGCCGCTTTCTTCATGTCACACAGTTGTTCGATCACCGCGAGATGTCACAGCGATGTCACTGCCCCTCCGAGAACCTTCGCTGCATCCTTCAATGCGTCGTTCTGTGAGTGTGCGTAAACCTTCATCGTGAAGCTCGCATCAGAGTGTCCGATCCAAGCGGCGATTACGGCGACCGGGACACCCTGAAGGTGCAGCGTCGTCGCCGCGGTGTGCCGTGCATCGTGCAGTCTGATATGCCGAACACCGGCCTCCCTCGCAGCCCGAGCCCAGTACCGCGAGAGCACAGCCGGGTTGTATGGCTCCCCCACCACCTCGTTGCTCATGACGTAACCACCTGAGCCGTAGTCGGGCCCCAGTGCTAGCCGTTCACGCTTCTGGCGCAGCTTCGCAGCTTCTAGGGCAACCTTCAGCGTGCCCGTCAGTGGAAGCGTCCTACGCGAACTGTTGGACTTCGGATCACCCTCGACAGTCTTCCCGCCGGCGCTCGTCCGATTGTTGGCGACGGAAAGAGTGTTGTTGACGAAATCGATATCAGTCCATCGCAAACCTGCAATTTCGCCGCGCCGCAGCCCGGAGAGCGCGAGGTGCCATCCATGGCCATTGCGGTCCACGGCCGCCCGAGCGAGGAGCTGATTCACCTCCTCTGGCGAATAAGTGTCCATCTCCTTATGCACACTCGGAATGCGATCCACCTTCGCCGCGACGTTGCGTGCGACGAGCCCCTGAGCGAGGGAATCCTCAAGCATCTGAGCGACTGTCGCGGCCACCTTGTTCACGGCCGATGGCGACCACGGTTTACGGGTGCGCCCCTTTGCCGTCTTGGTCCCTCCTGCCACCAAATCCTTCACAAGGTCGTCGATGTGACGTTTAGTGAGCGACTGCAGAAGCACTTCGCCGTGTCGTTCGCGCAATGGCGCCAGGTCGTATTCGAGCTTCGACAGCGATGTCGGCCTCAACTTGTGCCGTCCCGCAACGTAATCCGCACAGGCCTTTTCGACCGTCACCGACGATCTAGCTACATACGTTCCTTCATTCACCTGAGTGGAAATCTTCGCGTAGGCGTCGTTCGCTTCATCGAGCGTGACATAGCGCTTGCGCGTCTGCCGCCGCTTGCCAGTGGCAGGATCGAGTCCGGCGTCGAGGATTACCTCGTAGCGGATTGCTCCGCTCGCCAAGGTGACTTTCTTCATGCCAGGCGGAAGGCGTTTACGCCTAGTCATCGAGAACCATGCCCAGGCTACGCATTCTCGCTGCTAGAGCTGCGATCTGGTTCCGATAATCCATTGCGATACCTTCAAGTTCACGAGCCTCGTCGCGTGGCACATCAGGAGCAGAAATGCGCCGTTCGAGCGATTGCAGTCGAATCTTCGCATCGCTGTACCCGCGCGCCATATCTACCTTCTGCATGGCGTCGAGCAGTCGCATGTGCTCTTGCCAGGCATCCGGGTCAGATTCTTCATCGAGTGGCACCCTCGGGTTGGGTATCCACTCGCCAGCAAACCACTTCTGAGCTTCGAACGATGAAACTACCTGTTCGGGAAACACTTCCACGGGGCCATCCATCAAATCCGGATAGATAAGCATCATCGGTGGCACCTCCAATGCCCGCGCAAGGATCACGAGGTCCGCGACGTCGACGCCAGATTTCCGTCCGACCTCGAGGTTTGAGATTGCTACGCGACTGATCGGGTGGCCAAGTTCCTTCGTGCGGTCAGCGAGCCATTGAGTGGACCGCCCACCTCGCACTTCACGGATTGTCCGAGCAATCCGACTCACTGTCTGTTCCGCCCATTCGCTTTGCGCCATAACGACGCAGCTTACGGAATACTTGCGCGGATTCCAACGGTCAGGTTTACTTACATCGTTCTCGCGCAAACTTCACATTATTTGCGCGAAAACAACGCAAATTGATTGTTCGGTCAACAGAAAGGGACGCAATGTCTACGCAGCAAACTCGTCTCCGTGCAATCCCTGGCGTCATGGAAGATCTGAGCGTCGGCCGAAGCAAGGTCTTTGAGCTGATCGAATCCGGAGAACTTCGCTCCGTGAAGATCGGACGCCGGCGACTCGTGCCCAGTACAGCCATTGCCGAGTACATCGAACGCTTGGAATCCGAACAGTGCCCGAAGGTGTCGGCCTGATGCCATCCAGCGCCCTTACGAAAAACGCCCCCGAGTCGGCTGCAACCGACGTCGAGGGCAACGAAATCCGAACCACCACACCAATGAAGGAACAGGAATCGAATCCGATGCTACAGAACGCCACCGACCTCGACCAGTGGAAGTCCCGCGCCGAGGCCGATACCTCGATCGACACGAGCACGCTGCTCGACGGTATCGCTGCCCGAGCACCGTGGGCAGATAGGGATTTCGACATCACCAGTCGGATCCCCGAACTCTGCGGAGTCGCATCGGCACCGGTATCGATTCCGCTGGGCAAGCACGTCGGAATACGTGGGTCGAATGGTATCGATCCCGCGCACGTCGATGTGCAGGTTCTCGAGCGAGTCATTCACAGCGAACCCATTGTGGCGCTGGATCGCTGGGAAACGGACGCCAAGGGGAAGTTCGGCAAGATTGTCGGATCCCACTACAACCTCACCCTTGACGAGGCAGTGCAGCTCGCGCACACGCTCCTGCTCGCCGTCGACGTTGCGCGCTGTACCTCGGTCGACTCGAGTACGTCATGACCATCACCGAGGGCCTTTTGACCGCGCTACTTGTCGGACAGTCGATTGCCTGGCTGATCACCGACTACAGACGATTCGATGCAGAGGACTAGTCACCAGACATGACCGAACAGCCAGTGGAAATCGATGCGTCGGAGGAGGTTCTCGCTTCCGGCCCGATCGAACGGTTCGAGTGGGAGCGAATCATCCGGCGTGTGAGCATGCCACCCACGGTCAAGCTCATGGCACTGACACTGGCGACCTATGCCGACATGGACGGCACCCGCGTCCGTCCCGGCGTCGATCGGCTCATACGAGTCACGGGAACCTCACTCGCGACGGTCAAGCGCACCCTCTCATGGCTTCGTGAACACGGTCTTATCGAACGGGTGAAACAAGGCAATCGGTGGGCTGGACACGCTGACGAGTACCAGCTTTCGATCCCGGTAAATCTGCTCGATATGGATCTGCTCATGCCCGACGAGCGCACCGAGTCTGGGAGTCACCCATGAGCCCCAGACATTTATCCACAGGTGAAGGTCTACAGCTCACCCATGAGCCCCAGAGTCGTTGCATCCCAGAAAGTCTAGGGCTCATTTGGGGACAGTCTAGGGCTCATTTGAACCAAGTCTGGGGCTCATTTCGCAAAGTCTGGGGCTCACCCATGAGCCCCCACCAAACCAACACCACCAGACCAGTAATCACAAAGCCACCGACCAACTCAAAGTCCCGGCTTGAGAACGCAACTAACTGACCGCGTGCGGACACCTCAGGAGGCGAACAAAATGATTGATCGATTCGGGGAGAAAATCGACGACGAACCGGACGATGGCGACACGACCGTGACCGCTCTTTCGATTGCGGATTGCTCTCGGTGCAACTCGCGCGGCTACTTCGGGACCACGGTGTGTGATCACGTCCCGGATCGAATCGAGATCAACCGTCGCGGCATGGCTCAAGTCCGCGCCGTACTTGCCGCAGTCAAACGAAAGTCAGCTGATGGCTAGCCGAGTTCCAGAAGTCGACAAAAAGCCGCGAGGATCGAAATACGCCACCGCACCGATATTCGAAATCACCGCCCTGGTGGACGAACGACTGACCGGCGCAGCATGCCGAGGCATGGCACCACTGTTCGACGCCCACCTCGACGACGAGACCGACACGCAACGGGAGTACCGCTACCACCGTGCCAAGACAATCTGCCTTGGATGCCCCGTGCGCGCCGAATGCGCCAACGCAGCAACCGAACACGATGCAATCGGCATCTGGAACGGGCGTCTGCAGGACACCGACAACCGAAAGAAGACAGCATGAACTGCACCCCGAATCACACTGCCGCCGACGCGCTCGCGTACGTCGTGAACATCGTCCAAGCGCGAATCGACGCCGCCGCCGACTCGATCGGTGGCAACATCCCAACCGAAGGCTCCACTGCCGAGACGATCTACAACGGCAACGAATGGGTGCTGGACTTCCTCAATGACCTCACCAAGGAAGTCCTCGCCACCGCGCGACCTCACCTGACAGGTTCGCTCTACTCGGACGGCCGGCCGATCTGGTCGACCGTCGACATCGAAAACACAGGCAGCAGAATGACGCACTACTGGACACCCGACCCTGACAAGGACTCCGGCCTCAGCGTCGAAAGCCTGAGATCTGACGGACGAACCGTCATCACCTTCACCCCGCCCTCGACCGCCGAGGCCACGTTCTACCCGAACCTTGTCGCCCTCGGCACTGCCAAGACTGAAAACGAGAACTGACATGAGCAACACCAATTACGTCGTCGTCAACCGCACACGCTCGAAGTCGCCGGCACGCCGCTGCACGAGACCAACGTGCCCGGAGCTCACCCGCCACCGCTCGCAGCGCTGCCCCGACCATCGCGGAAGCAAGGATTCACCCGGTGGCCGGCACACGTCGGCGGGCTCGAGTGCACCGGGAGCTGGTGAACGCGATTCCCTCCAATTCGACCGATGACCATCTACTGCTCCCCGTCAGGTGAGCGGTCGCCGGACCGCACCGAAGGGGACCGATGAACCCACCGATCCAACTTCTCGGCAATGCGATCCTGCTGCAAGGCCCCGCGCTCGACGCGCTCGACTACGCCGTCAAAGTCGCGCAGCGCTCCCGTCGTCGTAACGGACTCCCGGACTCCGGAGCACTGCTGAGATTGAGTAGCGCGTTCGAAAACCTGTCCGCCGCAGGACAATCGGACACCCCACCGGATTCCGTCACCGAGACTGAAGAAGTCGAAGAATGGATCACCACCGACACTGCAGCGCAACTGCTCGGCTGCAGCTCTCGCCAGGCCAGGCGACTCGCCCCCGCACTCGGTGGGCGCCTGGCCGGTGGGCGGTGGCTCCTCGACCCCCACACAGTCCGAGAACACATCGAAGGAACGAGAACATGACTGACAGGCCCGACGTCACCGACTACCTCGCGACACTGACCGAGACCGAACTCGACGCCCTCCTCACCGAGGCCCGCGCCACCCCCACCAAGTCCGGTGTCTCCGCCGGCCGCGCGCTCTACACCAACCGACCGAAAGGATGGTCGCACCGATGACCACCCCCACCCTGCGCGATCGTGTCCTCGGCGCCATCCCCAACTACACCGACACCCACACCACCCTCGACCGGATATCGGGATGGCTCGACGAACTGAGGGAGGTAACACCCGTCTCACGACTCGACCTCGAACGCACCATGACCGAAGAAGTCAAGAGCGCGGCCCTACGCGGTGAACAGCGCCTCACCGGCTTCGCGCGCCGGCAGAGCGAGAACCTCACCGCGATCGAAGACAAGAACGCAGACGTGCGACTGTTCGTCATCGTCCGCGACGACCTTCGCGCTGAACTCACCTCGATCACCGAACACGGACTCAGGCACGCGTTCACCCGACTGCAGAGCGAACTCGACGACGTACTCGGTGAAGTTCGCGAGACCGCCGCAGCGCTCGAAGGGGTCACCGGGGCCGAGGACGCGATGCGCTCAGGTCTGACCGAACAGTGGCTCGCCCTCGACTCACTGATCGCCCGGTACGACGAGATCCGGGAGGTGCATTGGCATCTGGTCGAATCCGGTCACCGATCGCTGCTGAACGTGGCGAACCCGGAGGCATGGCTCGAGTCCGGGCAGACCGTCGACCACATCGAGACGGAACCGATCTGGCTCTACCGTCGCCGCAACGCACTGCGATTGGAACAGATCGCCGGGGCCGACACATTGGTCAGTGACCACGTCGCCTGGATCAAGTCCGCACCCCGACCCGCCGAGCGCGTCCACGGCGAAGCACCAGTGAGCATCTGGCCCGAAACCGTGACGAAGCAACAGCATCTCGTGTCCCTCGCCGTCAGCGGAAACACATGGCTGCCGAACGCCGAGACCATCGTGGCCGTCTACAGCTCCGCCACCCAGGCCACCGCCCCGTTCGACGACCTAGGTAGCGCGACCGGAGCAGCGAAAGCTCGACAACGCCACGCCGACCTCATCGCCGCAGCCCGATAGCCTCACCGACACAAGGGCACCCACACCGATGACCGAGCAGGCCTGGCCCCAGTGGTGGGAGGAAGGGGAAGGGTCCCGCCTCCCACCACTGGGCCGGTTCGACTACGACAAGAACGAGCACAGCTCGATCGACAGCGGCAACCACTGCTGTTACTGCAGTGGTGGCCGATGCTGGAGGAATCGGCGGCCGGCGGCGACGCCGCGCCACCGACAAGGCGACCAGGCCCACGGCCCACGGCCCACGGCCGAGAGTGTCAGCGATGGGTACGCCTGGCACGCCCCATCGCTGACCGGGACAGCGCGCCCTCGACGCACCAGTACGCCGACAGCAGAGCATCAGCGAACACAGCGACGATCGATGTCAAACGTCACTTCACGCTGCTGTCAACGCAACACGAAACACAAGCGAGAACTTGAATGAACAGTGAAACATGTTGTGCTGCACCAGTGATGAACGATCACCGCAACGACGAACGTGAACATGAACAAGATCGTGCGAGTCCGACTGTCAACAGCGATCGTCGGCGAACAACAGGAAAAGCAATCGAACACCGAACCTGCCAAGGCGACGGGCAGGCGCGGACCAGACGCCACCGACCATGGTGGCCACACCAGGTGGCACGGAGGACCACAAGCGGCCGGCATGATCCACCCCTGGGTGTCGGTACTACCGACACCCAGCCATCCCACCGCGCTGCTGTGGGTACTCGCTCAGTGCGTACCCCTGGCGAACATCAGCCCGAACCACCGACCCGACCCCACCACCGGACCGCTCGCACCGCCACCGGCTCGTTTGTCCGACGCCGGCACTCGATCAGCGACCAACACAAGGGTCACGAGCGCGACGAAAGGGGCGGAGCGTCAACCTCAGCGCCACCCCGAACTCCTGTGACCAGCACGAACCCCCTGGGGGGATGCCCCTACCC
>NZ_LEKE01000026.1:0-112073 GCF_001029585.1 Rhodococcus sp. ARP2
CCGTACCGCTGCCTACTACGTGAGCCGTCACCGGGATGTGATCGGCGGAGTCCGCGAAAACCAGATCGACTCCGGCCCCACCGGTCAGAATCGCGGTCGCCACCGCGCTCACGTAGACCGGATCGCAGCAAGCGTCGTACACCCACCGCTCGCCCAGTACCGAATGATCCATGGTTGCGATCAGCGCAGTCTCCGCCCCGTCCAGCGGAGCACCACGATAAGTGAGCGGGACCTGAAGAATTCGACCGTCGGCAGAGCGGAGCAGATGCGTCTCGACTCCGACCTCGCCGTCCGGGTCGTCGAAACGATAGGCGTCGACGCGTTCGAGCGTCGAACAGTCGACCGACCTGATCCATGGCTGCTTGGGCACCCACGCTCGGAGCAGGTCGTTCTTGGACGGATTCAGCTGCGCACGATGAATGATGGCCACCACGGCCACATTACGCGGCGAAGGATGGTGCAGCGTCAGGTCAGGATCGTGCGAATCACCGCATCAGCGAGCAGGCGGCCACGGTCGGTGAGAACCACGTGATCGTTCTCGATCACGGCCAACCCGTCGACTACCACCTGTTCGGCCGAAAGGCGTTCGGATGCAGACAGTTCCGACAACGGAAGTCCCGTACGCAACCGCGCGGTCAACATGACGCGCTCCATGTGTTCGTCCTCGGCGGTCAGTTCTTCGCTGCCGCCGACGGGAAGTTCACCGAGGGCCAACTGTTCCGCGTACCGTGCCGGGTGCTTGACGTTCCACCACCGCACTCCGCCGACGTGACTGTGCGCGCCCGGTCCGGCGCCCCACCAGTCACCACCGTCCCAGTAGCCGAGGTTGTGACGGCACCGGGTGTCACCGGAGTCCGCGGTTTCCGCCTTTGCCCAGTTGGAGACCTCGTACCAGTGCAAGCCGGCCTCGGACAGGCGTGAATCGATTCGTTCGTATCGTGAGGCCAGCACGTCGTCGTCCGGCGCGGGCAGCTCGCCGCGCCTGACCTTGCGAGCCATGGCGGTGCCGTCCTCGACGATCAACGCGTAGGCCGAGACGTGGTCGACATCGGCGGAGAGAACCGCGTCGAGTGAGGCGTCCAGATCTTGGTCTCGCTCCCCCGGCGTTCCATAGATCAAATCCAAGTTCACGTGCGAAAAACCAGCTGCGCGAGCCTCTTTCGCGGCAGCGACGGCGCGGCCGGGAGTGTGGGTGCGGTCGAGGATCTTCAGGACGTGCTGAGCCGCGGACTGCATGCCGAGGGAAATGCGGGTGAATCCCGCACTGCGGAGAGCGTCGAAGAATTCCGGCGACGTCGATTCGGGGTTCGATTCCGTGGTCACTTCGGCGCCGGACGCCAAGCCGAAGCTGCTGCGAACCGCCGACAGCACGTCGGACAGCCCGTCGCCACCGAGCAGCGACGGCGTTCCACCGCCCACGAACACCGTCTCTGCCGCCGGGGCGCCCGTCATCTCGGCCGCGAGATCGAGTTCGCGTCGCAGACCCTCCAGCCACGACTGCGGCGACGCCGAGGTTCCGAGCTCACCGGCCGTGTAGGTGTTGAAATCGCAGTACCCACACCTGGTGGCACAGAACGGGACGTGGATGTAGATCCCGAACGGCCGTTTCCCGACACCCTCGAGCGATCGCGCGGGCAAGGCGAAGGGGGTCGCCTCGCTCTGTCGAGTGGGAGTCGTGCTGGTGGCATTCACGCCTCCAGTGTCCCAGCATCCGGAACGCACACCTATTCAGCCTGCGATGCAGGTCGGCGCGTGGCCTGAACTCGATATTTCCCCCGTTTTTCGTGGAAATATGCGCCCGAGTCGGAATTATCGAGTTGACGTGGCACAATGGTCCGCATGACCGGACTCGGAGTGCGACTTGTGGCGCGTCGCCATGTCGACTTCAAGCGTGTGTGCAGCTCGTCGTGTCTGCACCTGTGTAGCTGTTGATCTTTCACTGATCTTCCAGCCTTTCCCGCTCATCTCCATCTGCTTCACCGAAACAACTCTCTGCAGAGACACGTCGTTTCAGAGATACAGCTTCTCCAGCTGTTCGTTTTCGTGAGCACACCTGCCGGCCGCGAGCTTTCCGAGACCGAGGACAGCCCCCTCGATTTCCGACACGGACCGGTGCGTCCCGATCAGACACCGCCACAGTTCGTCGATAGTGCGTGCCGCGTGCCGATCAACCGCCCAGATCCAGGAGTTCATCGATGACGTCGACCACCGACGCCGCCACACCCGCCGATTCGGCAGCACCTGCCGAAGCCCGGCCCGCACGCGCTGCGCGTCCCGCCAAGCGTCGCGCCGAAGGTCAGTGGGCCCTCGGTTACCGCGAGCCGCTCAACGCCAACGAGCAGGCCAAGAAGGACGACAACCCGCTCAACGTTCGGGCCCGCATCGAGAACATCTACTCCAAGCAGGGCTTCGACAGCATCGACAAGGGCGACCTTCGCGGCCGCTTCCGCTGGTGGGGTCTCTACACCCAGCGCGAAGAAGGCTACGACGGCACCTTCACCGGCGACGAGAACATCGACCTGCTCGAGGCCAAATACTTCATGATGCGCGTGCGTTGCGACGCCGGCGCTCTCAACGTCGAGCAGCTGCGCACCATCGCCGGCATCTCGAAGGAATTCGGCCGGAACACCGCCGACCTGTCCGACCGCGAAAACGTCCAGTTCCACTGGATCGAGGTCGAGAACGTTCCGGAGATCTGGAAGCGGCTCGAAGCCGTCGGACTCAAGACCACCGAAGCGTGCGGTGACTGCCCCCGCGTCGTCCTCGGTTCTCCCCTGGCCGGCGAATCGCTCGACGAGGTCCTCGATCCCACCCCGGCGATCGACGAGATCGTCCGCCGCTACATCGGCGACCCCAAGTACTCCAACCTGCCGCGCAAGTTCAAGACCGCCATCTCCGGTCAGCAGGACGTCGTTCACGAGATCAACGACATCGCCTTCATCGGCGTGAACCACCCCGAACACGGCCCGGGCCTCGACCTCTGGGTCGGCGGCGGACTGTCCACCAACCCGATGCTGGCGCAGCGCGTCGGCGCCTGGATTCCGCTCGACGAGGTCCCCGATGTCTGGGAGGGTGTCGTCTCGATTTTCCGTGACTACGGCTACCGCCGTCTGCGCGCGAAGGCAAGGCTCAAGTTCCTCATCAAGGACTGGGGCATCGAAAAGTTCCGCGAGGTTCTCGAGACCGAGTACCTCGAGCGCCCGCTCATCGACGGCCCCGCGCCGGAGAAGCCCAAGCGCCCGATCGACCACGTCGGCATCCAGAAGACCCGCAACGGCCACAACGCAGTCGGCTTCGCTCCGATCGCCGGCCGCGTCTCGGGAGACATCCTGGCTCAGGTCGCCGACGCCGCGGAGAAAGCCGGCAGCGACCGGATCCGCTTCACGCCGTACCAGAAGCTGATCATCCTCGACGTCGCCGACGAGACCCTCGAGCCGCTCATCGCCGATCTCGACGCGCTGGGCCTTCCCGCCCGTCCGTCGCACTGGCGCAAGAACCTGATGGCCTGCTCCGGCATCGAGTTCTGCAAGCTCTCGTTCGCCGAGACACGCAAGCGTTCGCAGGTGCTCGTGCCCGAACTCGAACAGCGTCTCGCCGACATCAACAGCCAGCTCGACGTGCCGATCACCATCAACATCAACGGTTGCCCCAACTCCTGCGCTCGCTCGCAGATCGCCGACATCGGCTTCAAGGGCCAGCTCGTCGACGACGGTGAGGGGAATCAAGTCGAGGGTTTCCAGGTTCACCTGGGAGGCAGCCTCGGATTCGACAGCGCCTTCGGACGCAAGCTGCGCCAGCACAAGGTCACCAGCGTCGAGATGGGTGACTACATCGACCGCGTCGTACGTCAGTTCGTCAAGAACCGCAACGAAGGTGAACGGTTCGCCGAATGGGCAGTGCGCGCAGACGAAGGAGATTTGCGATGACAGTGGACATTTCGCGAGCAACCGCCGACGAGCTTCGGTCCATCGCCGAGCGCGGTGCCGTAGAACTCGACGGAGCCAGCGCACAGGAACTGTTGCAGTGGACCGAGGACACGTTCGGTGACTCTTACATTGTTGCGTCGAACATGCAGGATGGTGTGTTGGTTCACCTTGCCGCACAGGTGCATCCGGGCGTCGACGTACTCTTCCTCGACACCGGCTACCACTTCCCCGAGACCATCGGCACGCGTGACGCGGTCGAGCAGGTCTACGGCGTCAACGTCATCAATGCACGCGCGCTGGCAAGCGTCGCCGAGCAGGATGTCGCCGAGGGCAAGGATCTGTTCGCCCGTGATCCCAACCGCTGCTGCGCATTGCGCAAGGTCGCACCCCTCAAGCAGACACTGTCCGGCTACAGCGCGTGGGTGACCGGCATCCGCCGCGTCGAAGCGCCCACTCGCGCCAACGCTCCCCTGATCTCCTTCGACGACGCCTTCGGCCTCGTGAAGATCAACCCGATCGCTCCGTGGTCGGACGAGGAGATGCAGAACTACATCGACACCAATTCCATCCTCGTCAATCCTCTTGTCGACGAGGGCTATCCGTCCATCGGCTGCGCACCCTGCACCAGCAAGCCAGCCCCCGGCAGCGATCCGCGTAGCGGTCGTTGGGCCGGTGCCTCCAAGACAGAATGCGGGTTGCACGCATCATGACAGTTGACTTGACACTTTCACGTCCTCAGCTCGACGGCACACAGTTCGATACTCTCGACGCCCTCGAGTCCGAAGCGATCCACATCTTCCGAGAGGTGGCCGGCGAGTTCGAACGCCCGGTCATTCTCTTCTCGGGCGGTAAGGACTCCACCGTGCTGCTGCATCTGGCGATCAAGGCCTTCTGGCCTGCGCCGCTGCCGTTCACCCTGCTGCACGTCGATACCGGCCACAACCTGCAGGAAGTTCTCGACTTCCGCGACCACGTCGTCGCCAAGTACAACCTGCGCCTGCACGTGGCCAGCGTCGAGGAGTACATCGCGGACGGTCGCCTCACCGAGCGCCCCGACGGTATCCGCAACCCGCTGCAGACCGTTCCGTTGCTGGACGCGATCTCCGAGAACCGCTTCGACGCCGTCTTCGGTGGCGCTCGCCGCGACGAGGAGCGCGCCCGCGCCAAGGAGCGGATCTTCTCGCTGCGCAACGCTTTCGGCCAGTGGGATCCCAAGAAGCAGCGCCCGGAACTGTGGAACCTCTACAACGGTCGCCACTCCCCCGGCGAGCAGGTGCGCGTCTTTCCGCTCAGCAACTTCACCGAGCTGGACATCTGGCGTTACATCGCCCGCGACAACGTCGAACTCGCCAGCATCTACTACGCCCACCAGCGTCCGGTGTACCAGCGCGACGGCATGTGGATGACCCCCGGAGTCTGGGGTGGTCCGGCTGACGGCGAAGAGCTGCAGACCCTTTCGGTGCGTTACCGCACCGTCGGCGACGGTTCGACCACCGGTGCTGTTCTCTCCGATGCGGCTGACAACGAAGCGATTCTCGCCGAGGTTGCGGCATCACGTTTGACCGAGCGCGGCGCGACCCGTGGCGACGACCGAGTTTCCGAAGCGGCCATGGAAGACCGCAAGCGAGAGGGCTACTTCTGATGAGCGATCTGCTCAGACTGGCAACTGCCGGCAGCGTCGACGACGGAAAGTCCACACTCGTGGGCCGCCTGTTGTACGACACGAAATCCGTTCTCGCCGACCAGATCGACGCCGTGACCCGTGCGTCGGTGGACCGCGGTCTCGACACCCCTGACCTGTCGCTCCTGGTGGACGGACTGCGCGCCGAGCGTGAGCAGGGCATCACCATCGACGTGGCGTACCGCTACTTCGCGACCCCCAAGCGCACATTCGTGCTTGCCGATACACCGGGCCACGTGCAGTACACCCGCAACACGGTCTCCGGCGCCTCGACGGCTCAGCTCGTGATCCTGCTGGTCGATGCTCGCAAGGGCGTCATCGCGCAGACTCGTAGGCACGCAGCGGTTCTCGCGTTGCTCGGTGTCCCGAAGCTCGTTCTCGCCGTGAACAAGATCGACCTCGTCGAGAACCCCGAAGAGGTCTTCACCTCGATCTCCGCCGAGTTCAACGAACTCACCAGCTCACTGGGCTGGGCAAGCGAAGACGTCGTCGAGATCCCGGTATCGGCACTGCACGGTGACAACGTCGCCATCCGCTCCGACAAGACCCCGTACTACACCGGCCCCACGCTGATCGAGCACCTCGAGTCGATTCCGGTCGACGCCGAGCCGCATCGCGTCGGCCTGCGTTTCCCGGTGCAGTACGTGATCCGTCCGCGTACCGCCGAGTTCCTCGACTACCGCGGATACGCCGGCCAGGTTGCCGCCGGTTCCGTCGTACCCGGCGACGAAGTGGTGATCCTGCCCTCGGGTACGCGCACCACCGTCACTCGTATCGACACGGCCGACGGCGAACTCGACGTCGCCCACGCGGGGCGCAGCGTCACGCTGATCCTGGCCGACGACGTCGACGTCTCTCGCGGCGACACCATCGCCTCGCCGTCTGACGCACCCGAGCCGATCGGCGAATTCGACGCCACCGTCTGCTGGTTGGCCGAGAAGTCGCTGCGCCCCGGCGCACGTCTGCTGCTCAAGCACGGCACGCGCACGACGCAGGCCATCGTCGGCAGCTTGGTGGAGCGCTTCAACGAGCAGGATCTCACCACGGATCAGGGCCCGGATACTCTCGAGCTCAACGAGATCGGCAAGATCTCGATCCGCGTGGCCGAGCCGATCGTGGCCGACGACTACGCAGTGAACCGCCACACCGGCAGCTTCCTGTTGATCGATCCCGCTGGTGGAAACACTCTCGCAGCCGGCCTGGTCGGCGACGTCATTTCCGCTGTCGAATTGGGCGAGCGCGTTTAAGTCGATGGTTCCGCTCATTGCTGTTGCGCACGGCAGCCGTGATCCCCGTTCTGCTCGGGTGATCGCGGCTGCCGTGGCGGCTCTTCGTGAAGCCCGGCCAGACCTCGATGTCCGCCTGGCGTTTCTCGATCTCAATGCACCGTCCATCGATCAGGTCCTGGACGGAGTTGCACACGACGGCCACACTCACGCCGTTGTTGTTCCGATGCTGCTGGGCAACGCCTTCCACGCTCGGGTAGATCTGCCCGGGCTCTTGGCCGCTGCCGCGACACGCCACCCCCAACTGACCGTGTTCCAAGCAGACGTACTAGGTCGCGATGCTCGGCTTATCGAGGCAGTGCGCGAGCGAATCCTCGAAGCGGGCGCCCGGCCGGACGATCCGTCGGTCGGTGTCGCTCTTGCGGCAGTCGGCTCGTCCGACGCACGTGCCAACGCCGCGACCGCAGAACTGGCGTCCACTCTCCTGAGCGGAACCAACTGGTCGGGCGTTCGAATCTGTTTCGCGACATCCGCGGAACCAACAGTTGCCCAGGCGATCTCCGCTCTCGAGCAGAACGGCGCCGAACGCGTTGTCGTCGCACCCTGGTTCTTGGCTCCCGGCCTACTGACCGACCGGCTCAGCGCTGCAGCAGCAACGGTATGTCCGCGCGCGCGTTTCGCCGAAACGATCGGTGGGCACTCTCTACTGATCGAAACGATGATCGACCGTTACCGACAAGTCGCTGATGCACTACCCGACCGTCTGGTCCGCTCCGCCTGATCCGGTTTCACAGGCCGTTATCAGATTGTTACCGTAGTGTTGGATCTGTCCAGCCTGCGAAGGTTCATCCTTCGCCTGCGAAACAGATCTTTGGGTGCAATCCCCTCAGAGCGCCGCGAGAGGGAACACCATCACTCACAATCTTCGCCTCGGCACAGCCGGCACCGCCTGGGTCCTGTCGGTGCTCTACCTGCTTGTCGAGATCTTCACGGCCGGAGCCTGGAAGACGCCGTACAGCTTCGCGCGTGACTCCATCAGTTCGCTGGGCGTGACGACATGCAGCGTGGATTCGTGTTCGCCGATGCACGACGTCATGAACGCGGCCTTCATGATCCTCGGTGCGCTCACCATCCTCGGTGCAGCCTTGCTGCACAAGTACATTCCGGACGGTCGTGCGAAAAAGTGGATTCTCGGCCTTGCCGTCGTCGTTGCACTGAGCACCGCGGCTACCGGCCTCTTCCCGGCCAACGACGGGACCTTCGTTCACTGGACCGCAGTACTTCCCGGCTTCGTCGCCCGTCATGCCGTTCTCGTCCTCATGGCAATTCAATTCTGGAAGCACAGCAAATGGATCGCAGTATGGTCGGGACTGTGCGCGGCCACCGGAATCGTCGGCGCCGTACTGCTTCTCGGACGAACACTCACTTTCGGCTTGGGTGAACGCTTGACGCTGTACCCGCTGCCGATGTGGATGGCAGTCACCGGCGTCGCAGCCCTGCTCGCGTTGATGCGCCGAACCGTGTTGAAGAACGTGGAATTGACACTGCCCGGTAACGGATTCATCACCGCTCTGTTGTCGTTGCGCCCGCGTCGAACTCGCGCAGCAGTGCCTACCGACGTTCTCGCACCGCGGGAGCTGACGAGTTTGTAGCGCACCCGGGGTGACCAGGGACACACTGGTAGGGAGGCGACGCGAGGAGACTTCCATGACCAGTGCATCTGTTCGACACGGAATCGTGGCCGGCATCGACGGCTCGGCAAGCGCGGTCAACGCCGCGAGGTGGGCAGCATCGGCTGCAAAGAGATTCGACGAACCATTGCGACTGACCCACGTTCTGCCGGGACAACCCGAGTCAGGTGGCGGTACCAACGTCACCGACGAAGAGATGTTCGACCATCACCTTCGCGTCGAGGGTGCAAAGTTACTCGACGAGGCCGAGGACGCCATTCGCGACGATCACACCGACGTCACCGTCGAACGCGGCCTCGTGACCGGCACTCCCGCAACCACACTCGTCGAACTTTCGAAATCCGCTCGCATCGTTGCACTCGGTCAGGCCGGTACCAGCGAAATGCAATCGGTGTTTCTCGGTTCCGACACCATTCGGGTGGTCAACCGGGCGCACTGTCCCGTGGCGGTGTTCCGCGGTACCGGCGAGCACGCGGTAGCCGACATCAGGCCCATCGTCGTCGGCGTCGACGGAAGCAAGCTAAGCGAACTCGCCGTCGCGCATGCTTTCGAGTTTGCCGCGTTCCTCGGCGCTCCCTTGGTTGCGGTTCACACCTGGAACGAGCACGCCTCGCTCGGCGGGTACTCCGAAGCCAGGCGCTTCGTCGACTGGGGACCGTACGAACAGCATGAGCACGCTCTGCTGTCCGAGTGCCTCGCCGGCTGGACGGAGAAGTACCCCGATGTCGAAGTCACCCGGAGTGTCCAGCGCAGCGGACCGATGAAGGCACTGCTCGAGCACTCGGCGGAAGCGCAACTCGTAGTCGTCGGTAGCCACGGCCGCAGCCCGTTCATGGCGTCGATAGTCGGATCGACCAGTCAGAGCCTCATCCACCACGCCCAATGCCCGGTCCTCGTCTGCCGAGAGGGCTGAACTGGTCTCGCTGTTGCCCGGCCCCCACCTCTGAGCGAACGGCACTTTCGGCGCCATCAGGAGACCGAAAGTGCCGTTCGCTCAAACAGGAGTGGGGGTGAAACAGGTCAAACAGGGCTAGCGGTTCATACCTGGCCGACGACGCTCACCGTCACCGGCTCCTGCTCCGGCCTCACCACCGGAGTCTCCGGCAGATCCGGCACCCGAGTAGCCCGGGCGTAGACCGTCTCCCCCGCCTCGAGGTGCAGAGCTGCACTGTCACCGCGGGTGACCTGAGCCGAGAACAACTCACCGGTTGCCTCGTTGCGCAGGTCCACTCGAACCTCGAAGCCGAGGTAGACGACGCGCTCGACGGTGGCGCGTGTGACGCCCAGGGACTCGGCCGTTCCGGACTCCTGAGCGAGAGCCATGCTCGGATCGCGGCCGAGGCGGATGTCGTGCGGACGAACCAGCTGCCCGTTGAGCTTCGCGACGGATCCGAGGAAGGACATCACGAAGTCGTTGGACGGGCGGTCGTACAGGTCGGCTGGTTCGCCGATCTGCTCGATCCGACCCTTGTTCAGCACCGCGATACGGTCTGCCACGTCGAGAGCCTCCTCCTGGTCGTGGGTGACCAGAACGGTGGTGACGTGCACCTCGTCGTGCAGACGACGCAACCAGGTGCGCAGGTCGGCACGAACCTTCGCGTCGAGCGCGCCGAAGGGCTCGTCGAGCAGAAGCACCTGCGGGTCGACAGCCAGAGCGCGCGCCAACGCCATGCGCTGACGCTGACCACCGGACAGCTGCGCCGGGTACCGATGCTGAAAGCCGTCGAGGCCGACGATCCCCAGTAGTTCGTTGACCTTCTTCTCGATCTCCGGCTTCGGGCGCTTGCGGATCTTGAGCCCGAACGCCACGTTGTCCCGCACCGTCATGTGCTTGAACGCCGCGTAGTGCTGGAACACGAAACCGATGTCTCGCTTCTGCGGCGAGACGCCGGTGACGTCCTTGCCTGCGATGGTGATGGTTCCCGAATCGAGTTCTTCGAGCCCTGCGATCGAACGCAGCAACGTCGACTTTCCCGAGCCACTGGGCCCGAGCAATGCCGTCAACGAACCCGAGGGAATGTTGACCGTCACGTCGTCGAGCGCCGCGAAATCACCGTAGTTCTTGCGGGCCCCGGTCACTGTGATCATGTGGTGCTCCTCTTACGGTCCAGCAGCGTCATCAGCAACAGGACAATGATGGCGATGCCCATCAGCAGCGTTGCCGCCGAATACGCACCAAAGGTGTTGTGGTCGTCGATGTATCGCGAATGCACCAGCAATGTCAGTGTCTGGGATACCCCGGGGAAGCCGGAAGAGACCATGATGACTGCGCCGAATTCACCGAGCGAACGCGCCACCGTCAACACGATTCCGTATGTCAGGCCCCAGCGGATCGCGGGCAAGGTGATCCGCCAGAACGTCTGCCAGCCCGAGGCACCGAGCGTCGCGGCAGCTTGTTCCTGCTCGTCGCCGATCTCGTGAAGTACGGGTTCGACTTCCCGGACGACGAAGGGCAGCGTCACGAAAATCGTCGCGATCACCATGCCGGGCAAACCGAAGATGACCTTGAACCCCAACGATTCGATGCCGCCGAACCAACCGTTGGCACCCCACAGAAGGATCAACGACACACCGACGACGACGGGCGAGACTGCGAAGGGCAGGTCGACCACCGACTGCAGTACGCCCCGCCCCGGGAAACGCCCACGCACGAGCGCCAGAGCCGTGACCACACCGAACACGACATTGATCGGGACCACGATCGCCACGATGATCAGCGAAAGATTCAGCGCGGAGATCGCTGCCGGCGTCGTGATCGATTCGAGGAACGGGCCGATTCCGTTTTCGAACGTTCGCGTCAGGATCACGCCGATCGGCACGACCAACAACACGAACAGGTAGACGAGAGCGATGGTCCGCAGACCGATCTTCGATCCTCTGGACACGTTCATCGGGAACTCTCCTCACGTCGCTGTCCCCGCGAAGCGAAGATTCGCAGGACGAACAGCGTCACGAATGCGATGGCCAGCAACGCTACTGAGACAGCAGCGGCGTTGGTAGGCCGATCGATCTCGATCTGCTGCTGAATGAACTGCGACGTCATCTGCGTCACGCGCGGAATGTTGCCGCCGATCAGAACGACCGAGCCGTATTCACCGATCGCGCGGGCGAACGCGAGTCCCGCGCCGGAGATGACGGCAGGCGCCAGCGTCGGAAGAACGACCGAGCGGAAGATCGTCCAGTTGGAAGCGCCCAAGGACGCAGCGGCCTCCTCGACTTCGCGGTCGACCTCCATCAGCACCGGCTGCACCGAACGGACGACGAACGGCAAGGTCACGAAAGCCAGAGCCACGATCAGTCCGGGCTGGGTTGCGTTGAGGTGGATGTCGATCGGCGACTGCGGTCCGTAGAGGGACAGCAACACGATCGACGCCACGATGGTGGGTAGCGCGAACGGCAGATCGATCATCGAGTTGACGATGCGCTTGCCCGGGAAGTCGTCCCGGACCAGCACCCACGCGATGATCGTGCCCATCACGACGTTGATCAATGCCACGATCACCGAGACCAACAACGTCACGCGCAACGACGCCAAGGCGACGGGTGCGGTGATGGCGTCCCAGAATCCGGAGATCCCCTCGTCGAACGCGGTGGCGGTCAACGCGGCGAGCGGAAGCAGAACGATCACGGAGAGCCACAGGGTGGCCACTCCGATTCCGAGCGGCCCCACACTCCCCGTGACCCGCGCGAGTTTTCGCCGACGAGCCACGGGGGTGGGGTCAATAGTGTCAGTCACGTCAGTCTTACTTGGTCGCGTTGTCGTAGATCACTGCGATCGAACCGGTGTCCTTGGTGAACAGAGCGCTGTCCACGGCCTTCCAGCCGCCGAGGTCTGCGATGGTCCACAGCTTGGTCGGCTCGGGGAACTTGTCGGTGAACTTGGCAGCGACGGCGGGATCAACGGGACGGAATCCTGCTTCGGCCCAGAGCGTCTGACCCTCGGTCGTGTACAGGTAGTCCTTGAACGCGGTCGCCTTGTCGAGGACCTTGCTGTTCGAGATCACGGCAACCGGGTTCTCGATCTTGAAGGTCGTGGGCGGGGTGACGTGCTCGACCGGGTCGCCGTTGCCTTCGATGAACAGTGCCTCGTTCTCGTAGCTGATCAGAACGTCACCGCTGCCCTGCAGGAAGGCTTCCGAAGCCTCGCGTCCCGACTTGGGCTGGATCTTGACGTGATCGTTGACCAAGGCGGTGACGTAGTCGAGACCCGCCTGCGGGTTCTTGCCACCGTCGCTCTTGGCGGCGTACGGCGCCAAGAGGTTCCACTTGGCCGAGCCGGAGCTGAACGGGTTCGGCGTGACGACCTCGAGGCCGGGCTGAAGCAGGTCGTCCCAGTCCTTGATGTCCTTCGGGTTCCCCGGACGCGTCACGATGGTGACTACCGATCCGAACGGAATTCCGTTGTAGGCGTCCTGGTTCCAGTTCTGATCTACCAGACCGGCATCGACCAGGCGGGTGATGTCGGGCTCGACGGAGAAGTTGACGAAGTCTGCCTCGGCGCCGTCCTTCACCTTGCGCGACTGGTCGCCCGAGGCGCCGTACGAAGGATTGAAGTTGACGTTCTTGCCCTCGTCTGTCGCCTGGAAGGCTGCGGTGAGCTTGTCGAAGCCGGGCTTCGGCACGGCGTAGGCGAACAGGTTGATCGTGCCGGCGCTACCGTCGCTGGCGGCGCTGTCACCACCCACGGTGTCGCTCGAGCCACCACTGCACGCTGTGAGTACCACGGCCCCCATGGTCGCGATAGCAGTGAGAAGTGTGCGGGAACGGCGTTTCATTGCAGATACCTTCCTGAAAGGACTGACAAACGAGGGTTGGTCAAACGACAAGTCCGAGACCTCTGGGGCTGATTCCATCGGGATGTTCAGACATGGAGAGCCGACGGGCAATGAGCCCTGAATCGGGGGCGCGAGTTACACGCAGAGAAGTTCGAGTGGGGTGCGCAGCACCACCGGAGAGGTCGAACTCAGGAAATCAACAACAGGCGACGTCAGCGACGTCGAGCATGCCGACAGCAATCAACGCCAACTGGTGGCGGATTACGGGAGCTGTTGCTTCGGACACGCGGTGGACTTTAGCAGAGCACCAGCGCCCGCTCTAATCGGGAGAACTAACGGGTGAGAAGCCACGCGACGATCACGAGGAGAATCAGGGCTATCAGGGCGAGAGTGACCCGTGAGCGGGGCATCAGCTTTCCTCTACTTCTCGAGAATTCCTACGCAACCAGCCGAAGAGCGGCAGAGCGAGAACGGCGGCCAACGCGCGATCCAGACCGATGGCCACCAGGCGGCACAGCGGAACGACGACGATCAGGACCAACGCGACCTGCGGGATGAACGGGAGCCCCGCCATCCACAGCTCGAAGCTGTCCCACCAATCCGCTATCCGATCCACGCCAACACCCTATCCTTCGGACGATACGGTCCCGACAGCGTGTGGATTGGACGTGTGTCGATTCTGGCCGGATGATGGCCGAATGAGTGCTGACGACGAAGTGGTGCAGACTATTCCTCCCGCCTCCACGGGTCACCATCGAAGCAACTTTCCCCCTATCGACGACTACGCGTTTCTTTCCGATTGCGAAACCTCGTGCCTGATTGCCCGTAACGGATCTGTCGAGTGGATGTGCGTTCCCCGCCCGGACTCCCCCAGCGTGTTCGGTGCCATCCTCGACCGCAGCGCAGGCCATTTCCGCATCGGCCCGTACGGCCAGAACGTCCCGGCCGCCCGACGCTATCTGCCGGGTGGACTCATTCTCGAGACCACCTGGCAGACCGAGACCGGCTGGCTCGTCGTACGCGACGCCCTGGTTCTCGGTCCTTGGCACAACGTCGACAAGCGATCGAACACCCACAAGCGCACACCCACAGACTGGGATGCCGAACACACCCTTCTCCGTACGGTCAAATGCGTCAGCGGCACCGTCGAACTCGAGATGAGCTGCGAGCCCGCGTTCGACTATCACCGCGGCACGGCGAATTGGGAGTACACCGGAAAGGTCTACGAGGAAGCAACGGCAACGTGTCGCTCCGCCAAGCCCGGAGACCACCCAACTCTGCGCTTGACCACTGACCTACGACTGGGTTTGGAAGGTCGTGAGGCACGGGCCCGGACGCGACTGGTCGAAGGCGACAACGTGTACGTCGCGCTCTCGTGGTCGGATCTTCCCGCGCCGCAGACGTTCGACGAGGCCGCCGACAAGATGTGGCAGACGTCCAAGTCGTGGCGCGAGTGGGTGACGATCGGCAAGTTCCCCGATCACCCGTGGCGCGGATACCTGCAGCGCAGTGCGCTCACACTCAAGGGCCTCACCTACGCCCCGACCGGAGCCTTGCTCGCGGCATCGACGACCTCGCTTCCGGAAACACCAGGCGGAGAACGTAACTGGGACTACCGCTACGCGTGGGTTCGCGATTCCACCTTCGCACTGTGGGGTCTCTACACGCTCGGGTTGGACCGTGAGGCCAACGACTTCTTCAACTTCATCTACGACGTGTCGAGTTCGGACAACGGTCAGCCACATCCCTTGCAGGTGATGTACGGCATCGGCGGCGAGCGCACACTCGAGGAATCCGAACTCAACCATCTCTCCGGATACGACGGTGCCCGTCCGGTGCGCATCGGCAACGGCGCATTCGATCAACAGCAGCACGACATCTGGGGCACCATGCTCGACTCGGTGTATCTCCACATCCGTACCCGCGAGCGTGTCCCCGAAGCGCTGTGGCCGCTACTCAAGAAGCAGGTCGAAGAAGCGATCAAGCACTGGCGCCAACCCGACCGTGGGATCTGGGAGGTGCGCGGTGAACCACAGCACTTCACGTCGTCGAAGATCATGTGCTGGGTCGCACTCGATCGCGGCGCCAAGCTGGCGGAGATGCAGGGCGAGAAGAGCTTTGCGCAGCAATGGACGGCCATCGCGGACGAGATCAAGGCCGACATCCTCGCGCACGGTGTCGACTCACGTGGAGTTCTGACACAGCGGTACGGCCACGATTCACTCGACGCGTCGCTCTTGTTGGCACCGCTGCTGCGCTTCCTGCCGGCCGACGATCCGCGCATCCGGGCGACGGTGCTGGCGATCGCCGACGAGCTCACCGAGGAGGGGTTGGTCCTGCGCTATCGCGTCGACACCACCGACGACGGTTTGAGCGGAGAGGAGGGCACGTTCACCATCTGTTCCTTCTGGCTCGTCTCCGCCCTCGTCGAGATCGGCGAACTGGATCGGGCAAAGCATCTCTGCGAGCGTCTGCTCGGGTTCGCGAGCCCGCTCAAGCTGTACGCCGAAGAGATCGACGCCCACACCGGTCGCCATCTGGGTAACTTCCCGCAGGCGTTCACACACCTGGCGCTGATCAACGCCGTGGTCCACGTGATCCGCGCCGAGGAAGCTGCCGAAGCCGGAGCTTTCCAGCCCGCGCACAACGCGACCTAGACCCCCTGCTGTGCGCCTTTATTAACCGCCCGCGGTTAATAAAGGCGCACAGCAGTGCTAGCCGGCTACCGCTTCGAGCTGCGGCGTTATCGATTCGAGCGAGTACTTCAGCGACAGCGACGACGGAGTGTTCAACCCGGCGACAGTCGGATAGTCGACGATCGCCAGACCGCCACTCTTGACTGCGGGTAGGTCGGCGAACCCCGGCAGCTTCATCATGTCTTCCAGCGTTCCGCCGTTCGGCAGTAACACCACGACGTCGGCGCTCAGAGCGTCGACCCGTTCAGGGCTGAGCATCAGCCGGCCACCGGTAACGCCCGCCTCTTCGACGAGCTTGGGCGGCAACGACATTCCCAGGCTAGTGAACAATCCCGATGCGCCGTCCTTGGGATCGGCGACGATCACCAACTGCGACGTCGGGAAGACGTACTGCGACAGAAGCGCCGTCTTGCCCTTCAGGCCTGGCAGCCGCTGCGCGAGCGCATCGATCTGCCCGCTTGTCGCCTCGACGATCTCGTCGGCGCGCGACTCCTTGTCGAGAACTCGACCGAGAATCTCGACCTGGTCCTGCCACGGATCGACCTGGACGTCGGACAGACCGGCAATTGTCGGAGCGATCTTGCTCAACTGGTCGAAATCGTCTTGATCGGCGACGGAGAACCCGCCGAGAATCAGATCGGGATCCAATGCTGCAATTTCTTCAGCTTTGAGCGGGACACCGAACTGCTGGATCGCCGAGCGATCAAGTTCCTTCGCCGACGCGTCCACGCCGCTCTCCCACGGGAACAGGCCACGCTCGTCGCCCATCGGGCCGGCAGCCAGGTACCCCACCGGCTGGATTCCGAGTTCGAGCAGAGCGTCGAGCCACTGGGTGTCGGCCGCGACGATACGCGTCGGCGTCCCGGTGATCGTGGTGGCGCCGAACTTGTGATCGATCGTGGTGACCCGACCGTCCGCGATCTCGTCGGCGTCCGAGGACGAACATCCACTGATACCTACGACCAGTGCTCCCAAGAGAGCCACCGCCGAGAACTTCATCGCACGCACGAAAATACTCCTCCACTAGTTAGTAGAGGCTTACCTTCTCATATGGGACCCGGCTGTGTCCGACCTTGCTTTCAGGCGAAACGAGAGAGCAGACGCTCCGCATCCGCGCCGATGCGTCGAACCACATCGCCGGCCGGATGGGTTCCGTGCACGAGTCCGACAGCTTCTCCGGCATAGACGACTCCGCTGTGCGGATCCGACGGGTCGTACGCCTGTGCCAGCGTTTCCTCGTCGGCGTCGACTCCGTGCCACGCGGCAGTGAACTCGTTGGCCACCGCGCGGCCACCCCACCGCTGCGGCCACGGTTGACTGCGCGCTCGGTCGAATACCGAGGTGTAAATCGTGTCCGCACTTCCGGCTTCGACGACGCGGTCGCGGGCATAGTCCGGCCCGACCGTCTCCGGGCTGGCGAGCAGCGCCGTTCCGATCATCACGCCTTCGCCACCGGCTGCCAGGACGGCGGCCAAACCGCGTCCGGTTCCGATTCCGCCGGCTGCCAGCACCGGAAGTGATGTCGCTTCGAGGATCTCTTGCAGCAGCGGCAAGGTGCCGATTCGGCCCGTGTGGCCGCCTGCCTCACCGCCTTGCGCGATCACAGCGTCGACACCTGCGGCCTCGACAATGCGAAGGTCCGCGAGCGTATTGATCTGTGACACAACGGGAATGCCCGCATCGTGGATTCGTCCGACATACGCGGCGGGATCACCGAACGACAAGGTGATCATGGTCGGCTCGACGGCAATCGCAGCGTCGAGCATCAACTCGTTCTCGGGCAGCGACCACGTCATCAGGCCGACGCCGAATTTTCCGCCGATCGAGCGGGCCACTTCGGCTTCGGCCTCGATCCACTCCGGTGTGTTGTACCGGGCCGCACCGAGCAGACCCAACCCACCGGCCGCCGAAACAGCTCCGGCGAGCGCGCCGCCCGCGCGACCACCCATGGGCGCCCCGAGAACCGGGATTTCGATTCCGAACTCTCGGGACAACCAGGTGGTGACCATGCGCTCCTACTTCTTGGGCTTCTCGCCGACCGATTCCGACGTCAGGGCCGCCACGAATGCTTCCTGCGGCACCTCGACGCGACCGATGGTCTTCATGCGCTTCTTGCCTTCCTTCTGCTTCTCGAGCAGCTTGCGCTTACGGCTGATGTCGCCGCCGTAGCACTTGGCAAGAACGTCCTTGCGGATTGCGCGAATGTTCTCGCGCGAGATGATCTTCGCGCCGATCGCGGCCTGAATCGGAACCTCGAACTGCTGGCGAGGAATCAGCTCACGAAGCTTCGACGTCATGCGTCCGCCGTAAGCACCGGCGTTGGAGCGGTGCACGATCGACGAGAACGCGTCGACGGCCTCGCCCTGCAGAAGGATGTCGACCTTCACCAGGTCGGCCTGCTGCTCACCGGCCTCCTCGTAATCGAGGCTGGCGTATCCCTTGGTGCGGGACTTGAGGGCGTCGAAGAAGTCGAACATGATCTCGCCCATGGGCAGTTCGTAGCGCAGTTCGACGCGCGTCTCCGAGAGGTAGTCCATGCCGCCGAGCTCACCGCGACGGGACTGGCACAGCTCCATGATGGCGCCGACGTACTCGCTCGGGGCGATGACGGTGCACTTGGCGACCGGCTCGTAGACCTCGCGCACCTTGCCTTCCGGCCAGTACGACGGGTTGGTGACGATGACCTCGGCCCCGTCCTCCATCACGACGCGGTAGACGACGTTGGGCGCAGTGGAAATCAGTTCGAGGCCGAACTCACGTTCGAGGCGGTCGCGGGTGATCTCCATGTGCAGCAGGCCGAGGAAGCCGCAGCGGAAGCCGAATCCGAGGGCAACCGACGTCTCCGGCTCGTACGCCAGGGCGGCGTCGTTGAGACGGAGCTTGTCGAGAGCGTCGCGCAGCACCGGGTAGTCCGAGCCGTCCATCGGGTAGAGACCGGAATAGACCATCGGCTTTGGATCGCGATAGCCGACCAGCGGTTCGGTCGCGCCGTTGCGGGTTGTGGTGACGGTGTCACCGACACGCGACTGGCGGACGTCCTTCACACCCGTGATGAGGTAGCCCACCTCGCCGACGCCCAGACCGATACTGGCCTTCGGCTCGGGCGAGATGATGCCGACCTCGAGCAGTTCGTGTGTGGTGCCCGTGGACATCATCGTGATCTTCTCGCGGGGACGGATCCGACCGTCGACCACACGCACGTAGGTGACCACGCCGCGGTACGCGTCGTAAACGGAGTCGAAGATCATCGCGCGGGCGGGGCCGTCTGCATCGCCGACGGGTGCAGGTACCTGCTTGATCACCTCGTCGAGCAGTTCCTTGACGCCCATGCCGGTCTTGCCCGAGACGCGCAGGACATCGCCTGGCTCGCAGCCGGTGATGTGCGCAATCTCTTCGGCATAGCGGTCGGGATCCGCGGCCGGGAGGTCGATCTTGTTGAGGACGGGAATGATCTTGAGATCCTTCTCCATCGCCAGGTACAGATTGGCCAGCGTCTGAGCTTCGATGCCCTGAGCTGCGTCGACCAGCAGAATTGCGCCCTCACATGCTTCGAGCGCGCGGGAGACCTCGTACGTGAAGTCGACGTGGCCGGGTGTGTCGATGAGGTGGAGGACGAACTCTTCGCCGTCGACGATCCAGGGCAGACGAACGTTCTGGGCCTTGATGGTGATGCCGCGTTCACGCTCGATGTCCATGCGGTCCAGGTACTGCGCACGCATCGCCCGCTCTTCGACCACGCCGGTGAGCTGAAGCATGCGATCTGCCAGCGTCGACTTACCGTGGTCGATGTGCGCGATGATGCAGAAGTTCCGGATCTGCGCAGGATCCGTGAACGTCTTGTCGGCGAAGCTGCTGATGGGAGACCCCTTAGTCGGACCGGCACCGGCCCGGATCCGGGCCACTGTCAACCCTCAGGATATCCAAGTCTCGGCGCCGCCGTACCAGGGGTTCCCACGGGTGGGTGATTATGCTCGAACGCTATGGCAAGCATGTGGAAGCAGATCGGCAGAACCCTCGGCGCCCTCGCGGTGGAGAAGGGCCCTGCGTTGCTGCGCCAGTTGCAGTCGTCCACGTCTCAGTCGTCTGCCTCGAAGCCGGGTCCGTCCGGCCGGCCGATCGCCGCGCGGACGTCTCCGACCGCACATCGCGCCCGCAAGGTCGAGTACTCCCCCGACCTCGACGGCAAGGCCGATCCGGGCGAGATCGTCTGGACCTGGGTTGCCTACGAGGAGGATCCGACCCAGGGCAAAGACCGCCCGGTGCTGGTTGTCGGCCGTGACGGCAACACGCTGCTCGGTTTGATGCTGTCCTCGCAGAGCAAACGCGAAGGCGAGCGTGATTGGCTCGCAATCGGTTCGGGCCCGTGGGACGGCGAGGGAAGGCCCAGCTGGGTCCGGCTCGACCGGGTGCTCGACGTTCCCGAGAGCGGGATTCGGCGCGAGGGCGCCGTCATGGATCACAAGAAGTTCGACGCCGTCGCGGCAAAACTTCGGGCCGACTTCAGCTGGAGCTGAAGCCGACCCGAACGATGGAAACAGTATCGATCAGCTGTCCAGACGGTTGAACCGTCCGAAGAGTGCTCGATAGATGAGTGCACCGAGCGCACCGCCGATCAGCGGGAACACGATGAACAACCACACCTGACCGAGTGCACCGTCCTGGAACGGCGCGACAGCGAGACTTCGAGCGGGGTTGACGGAGGTGTTGTCGATCGGGATCGAGATCAGGTGAATGACGGCCAGGGTGAAGCCGATGGACACCCCGGCGAGCGGCACGTCGGAGATCTGGTCGGTCGACGCGAGAACGACGAACACGAGCAGAGCGGTCAGGAGAATCTCGATGATCATCGCGGCACCGATGCCGTAACCGTCGGAAACCACCTGTCCGAGAAGATTCTTCTCGGCTGACGGACTGTGTGCGCCCCAACCGTTTGCGCCGAGTCCGTCTGCGGCCCGGTTGTACGCCGGGAGACTGTTGGCCACCGTGTAGATCACGACGCCGGCGACCAAGCCGCCGATCACTTGCGCGACAACGTAAATCGCCGCATTGACGGCCGAGATGCGCCCGATCACGAATTGGCCGAGAGTCACGGCTGGGTTGACGTGGCAACCGGAAATCGGTCCGATCGCATATACGAGGAACAGCAGGGTCAAGCCGAATGCGAAGGCAACTCCGAGATTGCCGACTTTCGCACCTGCGAAGACGGCAGTTCCGACCGCGGAGAACACGAGCACAAATGTCCCCACCGCTTCGGCCGCATACTTCTTCACATCCGAGATCGGTTCGATCTCAGTCAATTCCTGTGCAGTTGGAGACATATTCCCACCTTCTTCTCATCGAACGGTAGTAATGCTCACGCGCCTAGATTTGCCGGACTTTACGCAAGCCTGGTGATCTCCACAACAACTTCGAGATCTGTGGAGCGTCCACCGGAAAAGATTCCCTTCAAAGGCGGCACATCCGAATAGTCCCTTCCTATTCCGACCGAGACATGCTGTTCATTCACAGCTATCGCATTGGTCGGGTCATATCCCCACCACGCGCCGGTCCACGCTTCGATCCACGCGTGCGATTCCCCGACCACCGTGTCCCCGACTGCCGCATCACGTTTGGGGTGGAGATAGCCGGAAACGTACCGACAGGGAATGCCCATCGTTCGAAGCAACACCAAGGTCAGATGTGCATAATCCTGGCAGACGCCTTTCCTGGCCGACCAGGCCTCGACCGCCGACGTATGCACTCCGGTCGTACCCGGAACATATGACATTTCACCGTAAACCCATTGCGACGCAGCCACTACTGCATCTTCAGGTGATTTATCTTTGCGCAATTCCTTGGCAATTGGCGCCAGCTTACGATCACGCGGAACATATCTCGTGAAACTCAGTTGTTCGTTGAATCGATCTTTAATCGCGTTTCCCGACAATTCATCCCAGTCGACGGTTTCCTCGGGCTGAACAAACGGTTCCGTCTCCACCACCGACAGTCCGGTCACTTCCAGCTCCGTGTGCGGGGCGTGCAAGTCGAAGGCGGTCACCGCGGTGCCCCAGTAATCGGTGTACCGATAGGAACGCGTTGCCGGCTGGGTTTCGACGCGCGTGAGGATCACCGTCTGCCTGGTGTCGCCGCGGGGTGTCAATCGCGCTTCGTTGTACGACGACGTCACCGGGGCGTCGTACGCATATCCCGTGGTGTGCACGACCCTCATTCGCCAGCTCACAGCTCTCCCTCCACCGTCGACTCCGCATACGCGGCGCCGGCATCCGTCCACGCGACCCACGGCGCAGCGTGGAAGTACTGCAATGCAATCGCCTCACCCAGTTCGCGACAGGTCTCCTGCCAACCGAGCAACCGTCCTTGCAGATCTTCGAGCAACACGCCCTGCGGCAGAAACTCCAGTTCGCTGCGTGCGCGGCCGAGAAGCCGCGGCGCCTCCGCCCGGATTCCGACGCGGCTGCCCGGCTGCGGGTCGAGTTCCTGCAGGCACTTCTCGGCCTGCCTGATCGAATGGAACACCGAGCGCGGAAAGAGTCTGTCCAACAAGATGAACTCGACGACGCGGTTGGCGTCGAGCGCTCCGCGATACGTACGCAGATACGTGTCATGTGCGCCCGCCGAGCGAAGAACACTGACCCACGCCGGCGACGACGGGCGGTCACCGGCGCGCGCCAGGAGCATCCGCACAATCATGTCGACACGTTCGATCGACCTGCCCAGCAGAAGGAACCGGTAACCGTCGTCGCGGCTGAGTGTGGAATCCGCCAGCCCCGCGAACATCGCTGCGCGTTCCTCCACATAACGGAAGAACTCGTGTGGCCCCAGCCTGCGTGACGCGCGTTCACGCTCCGCCAGTCCGTTGTACGTGGTGTTCAGGCACTCCCACATCTCACTCGACGTGACCTCACGTGCTCCGCGAGCATTCTCACGGGCACTTGCCAGCGAGTCCACGATCGATCCAACCTGATTGCGGCTGAACGCAACCAGGTCGGTGAGCGAGCGCACGTCGAGCTTCTCCTCCGGCGCTTCGATGCCGAGGACACGCAGGAGCAGACGCGACGTGCGGTCCGGGTCGACGGTTGCGTCGTCGAGCAGTTGGTGGACGGCGACGTCGAGGATCCGAGCGGTGTCGTCGGCGCGCTCGACGTAGCGGCCGATCCAGTAGAGGGACTCTGCGTTGCGAGCAAGCATCGGTCACCACGCTCCGTTCGCTGATAGTTCTTGGTAGCTGGGCACTACTGAGGTGTTCACTGTTGTTGCTGCTGCTGTTGAGAGGTGCTCAGTTCGGGTCCCTGCACCGGCTCCGCGGATTCCGGGGGCTCGGACACCAGTTCCTCACCGGACAGCTCTGGGTCCTCGTCCGAGCTGCGGCTGGCGAGCACCCATGTGTCCTTGCTTCCGCCGCCCTGGCTCGAGTTGACCACCAGCGAACCTTCCGGAAGTGCCACCCGGGTCAGGCCGCCGGGCAACACCCACACGTCCTCACCGTCGTTGACGGCAAAGGGTCGCAAGTCCACGTGGCGCGGCGAGAGAACGTCGTCGATCTTGGTCGGCACCGTGGACAACTGCACGAGAGGCTGCGCGATCCACCCGCGCGGGTCTGCCTTGATCTTGCGGGTGATCGCGGCCAGTTCCTTGGGACTCGCGTCCGGTCCGAAGACGATTCCGTAGCCGCCGGACCCTTCCACCGGCTTGATGACGAGTTCGGCGACGCGGTCGAGGACTTGCTCGCACTCCTCGTCCAACCAACAGCGGAACGTGTCGACGTTCTGCAAGAGCGGCTTCTCACCGAGGTAGTAGTCGATGATCTGCGGAACATAGGTATAGACGAGTTTGTCGTCACCGACTCCGTTGCCGACGGCACTCGAGATCACCACGTTGCCCGCTCGCGCCGCATTCAGTAGGCCTGCGACGCCGAGAATCGAATCCGGACGGAAGTGCATCGGGTCGAGATACTCGTCGTCGATGCGGCGATAGATGACGTCGACCTGACGCTCGCCTTCCGTCGTGCGCATGTACACCATGTTGTCGCGGCAGAACAGGTCGCGACCTTCGACGAGTTCCACACCCATCTGACGAGCGAGCAATGAATGCTCGAAATAGGCGGAATTGGCGATACCCGGTGTGAGAACAACCACTGTCGGGTCCGCTTCGTTGAGTGCAGCACCCGCACGCAGTGCCCTCAGTAGGTGTGTTGCGTAATCACCTACCGCCCGCACCTTGTGGGACATGAACAGATCCGGGAACACCCGAGTCATGGTGCGACGGTTTTCCATCACATAGGAGACACCGGACGGAGATCGCAGATTGTCCTCGAGAACTCGGAACTCTCCCGCCTCGTCTCGGACCAGGTCGATACCCGCGACATGGATTCGCACACCGTTGGGCGGCACGATGCCGGCTGCTTCACGGTGGAAGTGCTCGCACGAGGTCACCAGGCGGCGCGGCAACACGTGATCGCGCAGGATTCGCTGCTCGCCGTAAATGTCCGCAAGGAACAACTCGAGCGCCTTCACTCGCTGCTTGATGCCCTTTTCCAGCCGCGACCACTCCTGCGCGGCGATGACGCGCGGCACCAGATCCAACGGAAACGGTCGCTCCTGCCCGGACAGCGAGAACGTCACGCCCTGGTCGATGAATGCGCGTCCGAGTGCGTCGGCACGCGCGGCAAGGTCGGCGCTGCTCGTCGGCGCCAGGGCTTTGTACACACCCTTGTACGGGGCACGCACCGAGCCGTCGGGCTCGAACATCTCGTCGAAAGCCAACTCGTAGCGACCGATGTCTGAATATCCGTCGAACACTGCGGCTGGACGCGCTCGGGTGGTGGTCGAACCTGTTTTACTCGAACTTTTCGAAGGCGGCGGCGTCATAGGGCAACATGCTGCTACAAGTGGGGCTATTCGGCAGCGCGGCGAGAAATCGGGCGCTCGGTGTACTCTTCTCGACAGACGCAACGTGCGACGGTTTGGGTTCTTGGGCCCTCGGCTGGTAATCTTGCCAGTCGGTGCATCAGTGCGCCCACAGCTTTCTCGACCGTAACCAGCTAAAGACGACAAGGATTTTACGCGTGGCCAACATCAAGTCCCAGGTGAAGCGAATCCGTACCAACGAGGCGGCCCGACTCCGTAACCAGTCGGTGAAGTCCTCGCTGCGTACCGCGATCCGTTCATTCCGCGAGGCTGCGGCAGCCGGTGACAAGGACAAGGCCAACGAGCTCCTCGTCTCCACCAGCCGCAAGCTCGACAAGGCAGCCAGCAAGGGCGTCATTCACGCCAACCAGGCTGCCAACAAGAAGTCTGCACTCTCGCAGGCTGCCAACAAGCTCTGACGTTTCCACTGTGACGGTTCGCCGTCATACTGGTTCGTCTCGATAGCCGCCAGGTCGAAAGACCAGGCGGCTATTTTGCGTACTCAATCGGATCAGAGCAAAAACCCGCCATCCATGTCTTGCACGGTATATGTGGATCGGGCTGCGACCATCTGATGATGGCGGTCAACGGGAAACGCCCTCGTAGCTGGTTGTTCACGACTGTCTTCTGGGCGGTCGTCGCTTTCGGCGTATTGGCAGCCCTGGGGATCCCTCCTTGGTGGGAATCATTGACGGTTGCAGTCGTCGGAGTCGCAGCAAGCTACGGATGGTGGAGGCGCAGGCAACGGGGCGAATTCTGGATCTTCTTCGGCGTGATGTGTTCACTCGTTGCGATTCTGGCGTTTCTCGCCACTGGACGAGCGCTTCTCACCACCGTGAAGGTGCCGGTAGACAGCATCGGCCAAGAAACAATTGTCTGCGGCAGTGTGATGAATCTGGCGCCGAACGACTCCCTACGAGTGACCGACATCAGGACTGGTGAACCAACGACACGGCCTCAGGCCATTCCGCACACCCAGTTGGAGCAAGCCTGCGTGAAACGCCTCGACTACCGGGTGGCCGAGGCCACGGCCGCCACTGTCGTCGGACTACTTCTGGCCGGCCGCGCGATCGGCCATGTTGTCCTCAGTTCTTCCGCAACGCGCACACTTTCCGCACTGCCATCTCCAGAGCGAAGGACGAGTCGACTGCGGCGCCCTTCACGTCGGCATTGAGAGCGGCGACGATCTGCATCGCAGCGCCGATCGACGTGGGATCCCAACCGCCGACTTCCTTGATCGCCTTCTTGACCTTCCACGGCGGCATCCCGAGATCCGACGCCAACCGGAACGGGTCACCGCCCCGTGCAAACGGGCCGACCTTCGCGATGGTGTGGACTGCATCGGCGAGGGCGTCAGCGAGCAGTACGTGCGCCGTTCCGATCTGGTCAGCCCATCGCAGAGCCTCGAGCGCACCCCGGGTATCGCCGACGATAACTTTGTCGGCCACATCGAATCCGGAAACCTCGGCCTTGCCCGAGTAGTACTTGTGGACCGCATCCACGTCGATCTTGCCGCCGGTATCTGCCGCCAATTGCGAGCAGGCCGACGCAAGTTCGCGAAGGTTGGAGCCGACGCTTTCGATCATCGCGGCGATCGCATCGGGCGCAACCCTGACGTCGGCGGTCCGAAACTCACCCCGGACGAAGTCGACAAGCTGACTCTTGTTCAGTTTTCCGCAGTTGTGAACCGTCGCGCCGAGCTTCTCGAGAGCCGGCGCCAACGCTTTCGCGCGACCGCCGCCCGAGTGCACGACGATCAGAACGACGCCTTCTGCCGGCTCACGCGCCGCCTCGAGAACAAGAGCTACGGCATCTTTGCCTGCTTCTGCGGCCGATTCCAGGACGATCACACGGTCTTCGGCAAAAAGAGAAGGGCTGAGCAGCTCAGCCAACTCGGGAGCATTGGTGTCTCCGGCACGCATCTTGGTTACCGGGAGATCCGAAATACCCTGGCCGCGGTCACCGCGGACGGCTCTGATGAGCTGCGATACCGTGCGGTCGATCAGGAACTCGTCGTCCCCGAGAACGAGATGCAGCGGATCGACTCCAGACGGATTACTCACCCGAAGATGGTCCCACGAGGAACCGACACGATCGACACAGACCCGCCGCCCCCGCCGTACACAGCGACGGTGCCGTCGACGTCGGTCCGAACCACCGCCCCGCCCAACGAATCCAGTTCGTCGAGAACCTCCTCATTCGGGTGCCCGAAACTGTTGCCGTCGCCGACGCTGATCATCGTCAACCGCGGACGCACCGCTTCCAGAAAAGCCGACGACGTGGTCCGAGAACCGTGATGGGGCAGCTTCAACACATCGGCCTTCACGTCCGTTCCCGATCGGAGGATGGCCTCCTCCCCCGCAACTTCGGCGTCGCCCGTCAACAGAATGCGACCCGCGTCCGTGTGTGCCATCACCACCAGCGACTGATCGTTGGCGGCGTCCGCGCCGTCCCTCGCATCGCGGGGAGTCGGAAGCAACGGTCCGAGAACCTCCATGTTCACCGATCCCAACGTCAACTCCATACCTGCACGCAACGAGACAACCGGAACGCCGTGCGACTCGGCGGCATCCTTTACCGCCCGAAAACCTGACTCCGGCAACAACATCGACCCGACTCCGATCGCAGCGACCGAACGCCCACCCAGAACTGCTTCCAATCCACCGATGTGATCGGCATGAAAATGACTGATCATCAGCAACGCGATGTCGTTGACGTCCAACATGTTCAGGCAACGATCCATCGACGTGGGATCAGGACCGACATCGATGACGATCACCCTGCCGTCTCCAGTCGAGAGCACAAGACCGTCCCCTTGACCGACGTCGCACATCACCAGTACCCACCCCGGAGCAATACGACCACCGCCGAACACGTGCTGAAAGATGAGGGCTAGAACAACTCCCAGAACGAGGACGCCGACCACCCATCTCGAGATCCGATTCCACAGCGTCAGGGCCGCGGCCAGTAAGACGCCTACGACGATCAGAGCACCGATGAGCCCTGGCGGCACCGCCACCGACGCGCCGGGAAGCGCCGCCGCCCGCTCGGACACGTACAGCAGCCACCCCATCGGCGGCCGGACCAGTGGCGTGATGAACACCGCGATCGGTGGACAGATCAGCGCACACAAGGCAATCACCGCACCGAACACCGTGATGATTCCGATCACAGGCGCCACGGCCATGTTTGCGGCAATCGTGACCACACTGAAGGTTCCCGCCATGGCGCCCACCAGTGGCGCAGTCACGACAAACGCAGCACTCGAGACCGCTGTCATCTCCGAAAACCAACGGGGCCAACCTCGTCGGCGAAGCACATCCACCCACACCGGAGCAATGATTACCAACGCGCCCGTGGCAGTAGTCGACAGCGCAAACCCCCAGTCGACGGCAAGTTCGGGCATCATGACAACCAGAACGATGACGGCTGCGGCAAGAGCGGGCAGTGCCTGTTTGCGTCGACCGGTCACCAGACTGAGCAGGCCGATCAGGCCCATCACCGAGGCGCGCAGAACACTCGGCGACGGCCTCGCGACGACAACAAACGCAACGAGGGCTACCAGCGCCAAAGCAGCGCCGACGCGCGGACTGAGCGCCGCGGCTCTGACCAGCAGCAGAACCGCCCCGAGCAGAATGCTGATATTGGCGCCGGACACCGCGGTGAGATGGGAAAGCCCGGCAACGGTGAAGTTGTCCTTCACCACCGGCGACAACGCCGATGTGTCTCCGACGACGAGGCCAGGCAGCAGACCTGCCTGATCCGGCGGGAGCGCAGCCGAGCACGCAGCGGCGAAACGAGTACGCACCACACTCGCCCATCGCTGATACCAGGGCACTTCTCCAACTGCGACGGGAGGCCCCTCGGACGTGATCACGGCGAGCGTGGAATCGCTACGCCATGGCTGACTCGCCCGGCCGCGAACCGTCAGGCTCTGCCCTGGAACAACTTCGAGCCACGACGAACTGGGCGCCCGGATCGTGACCAGGCCGCCTCCGGAGTACCTGCGATTCTGGGAAGTCACCGAATTGACGGTTGCCCTGAAGAAAATCTGACCTTGACCCGCCGCGCCAGAGACTGCGTGCGGATCCTCCGAGGGTTCCACTTCGACACTCACCCACGCTCCCTCGAGGGCAGCCCGGGTCAGTGGGTGCCCCTCGACCTCGGTCGCCCGCCACCCGATGACGACACTGCATCCGGCACCGAACAGCAATGCAACCAACATGATTCGTGCCCACCCCGCAGATGTCCGGCGCACAACCGCGTAAGTGAGGATTGCCGCTGGAATAGCGCATGCCACCGCCAGTACCCACGCGGCGACCGCGCCGAACAGGATCCCCACCGCACTGCTCCCCCACACTGCGACGGCCGACGGTAGCAGTCGAGCGTCGAGGACCGGCGAGACTTCCGGTTCGTTCACACCGATACCAGCACTCGCAGTTTGGCCAACCTTGCCGGGCCGATCCCGTCGACTTCCCCCAATTGTTCTATGTCCGTGAATTTTCCGTTGGAAGTTCGCCAGGAGATGATCGCCGCAGCCGTTACCGGCCCTACCCCGGGAAGGTCGTCCAGTTCGGCCTCGGTAGCGGTGTTGAGGTTCACCAGACCAGCCCCGCCGGATTCCCCCGCAGCGGCGGGGCCGGTCCCTCCCGCAGTGGTACTCGAACTCGCTGAAACACCACCGGACTGATCGGCGGCCCCCACCACGATCTGATCACCATCGGCAAGCTTCTGTGCCAGATTCAGGCCCACCGTCTCTGCGCCCTCGAGCACTCCACCTGCCGCAGCGAGCGCGTCGGCGATGCGCGAGCCCGAATGAAGGTTGACAAGCCCAGGCGTGCGCACGAGTCCGACGACACTGACCACCAAAGCCTCAGGCGGCTGCTCCGCTACGACGCCGGTCGGTACGGGACTGGCTGATTCACCATCGTCGGCCGTGACATTCTGCGCAGTGACATTCTGCTCCGTGACATTCTGGGGCGAGGGCAACGGTGGGACCGCCTGCAAACTCGGAGAATCCCACCACACGGTGAACAAGCCGATTGCCGTGGCCAGGGCTGCAACGATCGCCAACACCCAGGTCGCCGATCGGCTCGGGCGCCAACGTGTACCGCGCCAGCGCTCGGGCAGCCGATCGAACCGTGACGCGTCGGGTTGAGCCTCGTATTCGTCTTCGTCGAAGTCCTGAAGCCACTCGGGGGACCTCTCGAATGGCTGCGGGGACCTCTCGAAAGACGCTGAATCCTCGAAGTCGTCGACGGCCTGTCGCTGCCGGTAGTTCCCGTCCATCGCCGCGAGGCGATCACGCGCCCGCTCGCGCTCCTCGCTGATCCTCATGACAGGACGCTAACGAGAGACCACGCCGCCGAAGACGAACAATTTCAGCCTGTGGAGAACTCGCGGATTGTGGAGAAACGATCAGGCGCTCGTGTCGATCTCCGGCAGCGGACACACGACAACACCGATCGCGCCGACACCGACGTGCGCTCCGATAACCGCGCTGAAGTCGGTGACCACGGATTCCGCCACATCGGGAATGCGCTCGGCCAACTGTTCCGCTATCGCGTCGGCACGCTCTCGCGCTCGCATGTGATGCACGGCTATCGCCACGCGGCCGAGACCGGCGCGCTCGACTGCCGAATCCACCAAGCGTGCAAGCGCTTTGGTAGTCGTACGTGTTTTTTCACCGAGCACGAGCTTGCCGTCCACCAGATGCAGGATCGGCTTCATCGCCAATGCAGTACCCAACAACGCGGCTGCGGTTCCGATTCGTCCGCCCCGACGCAATTGATCAAGTTTGTCGACGACGATGTAGCAGCGCCCACGGCTCGCGACGTCGACCGCCCGGCCGTACGCCTCTTCGAGTGACGCGCCCTTCTCGGCCAAGCGCGCAGCTTCGAGAGCGGGATAGCCCAAACCCATTCCGGCCGACTGCGAATCGACGATCCGGACGGCGCCACCGAACTCCTGGGCTGCGACTCGTCCGGCTTCCCACGTTCCCGAGAGTTGCCGTGAAATGTGCACGGCGAGAACGCCGTCACCGTCGCTCATGTCCAGGGCGCGTGCATACGCTTCGGACAACTCGGCGGGCGACGCTCCGGCCGTTGTCACTCCTGACAGGTCGCTCGGCATTGCGTCGACACCCTCACGCAAGTCGCAGCCGTCACGGAGCACATGGAGCGGAACCACCTGAATCCCACATGCGTCGGCCGACTCCTGCGGGATGCAGGCGGAGGAATCCGTGACGACGACGACCGGCATTCTGCTACCCGACTTCGCTCGGCGGTGATACCAGTTGCGGCGAAACCACTTTCTTCGACTCCACCCCGCGAATCGCAGCGATCATCGCGCGGGCTACACCGACATGACCGTCCCAACCCCAGTGAATACCGTCGGGGTTGCCGTTCTCGGAAAAGACGTTGTCACGCACTGCATCCGCGAGATCGACTACGGGAACGTCTTTCTCCGTAGCCCACTCGGTGATCGCGGACACCGCGGCAGGTCGTCCGGCGTGCACGCTCGCGTAGGCATCGCTGCGGTGCACCGACGGCAGGGTCGCGATCATCGGCAGTTCCGGCCGCATGTACTCCAACGCATTTCGCGAGCTTTCCAAATACTCGACGCTCAGCTTGGGCGGAAGTGCGACCGGGCGGCCCAGAGGTGCAAGCCGCGGCTGCAGCCACTGATAACCCTCGCGCACCACGCGTCGAAGCGCCGGAGGACGAACGTAGCGGATGGTCTCGCGGAGCGCGGTAGGCAATGGGGACGGTAGCGAGTCCATACCGCCGACCGCGAACACGACGGCGCCGGCCCGCGGCACCGCCGCCCACACACGAGGATCCTGAGTCAGTGCCCACCACGCGTCGCGGCACGTCCAGCCGATACGGGCGACCAACTCGACGTCCCAGCCGAGTTCGTCGGCCACGATGTTGGGCCAGATGCGTGGATGATCTGCCGCGAGGCCGCCCTTGGGGCCGAAATACGACAGCGAATCCGCGAGCACGAGGAGGACGGGGCGCTGCCCGTCGGCACTTTCAGAGGACGTCATTTGCGACACTCGCAGAAGCATTCCATACGTCGAGTCGCCACTCGATCGACTTGACGTCGCCGTGTCCGCTGAGTTGCACCCAACTGGTGTTTCCCAATCCGCCGAGGACGGCCCAGCGATCGACGGGTAGGTCGAGCAATGCCGCTGTCAGTGCCGCGATCAAGCCTCCGTGCGCCACCAGAACTACGGGCCGCTCGGCCCAGTCCGGGTGCGTGTCGAGCAATTCGTGAACTACGGGGAGGCTACGATTCGCGACGTCGATTCGGCTTTCGCCGCCGGGCGGCGCCAACGTGGCATCCGCTCGCCAGGCAGATCGCACACCGGGAGTGCGCTCGTCGACGTCATGATGAGTCAGGCCTTGCCATTCACCCAGGTGTGTCTCACGCAGACGCGTGTCGGTGAGGACCGGAAGTCCGGCGGCGTCACCGACAGCGACTGCCGTGAAATACGCGCGCCGCAGATCCGAGGACACGATCGTCAACGGTCTGCGATCGGCGATCACCGGACCTGCACTCTTGGCCTGCGTGCGTCCCAACTCCGACAGGTCGGTGTCGAGTTGCCCCTGCATCCGAGAGTCGGCGTTGTATTCGGTCTGTCCGTGACGCAGCAGGATGAGCCGGCGGACAGGGTTCGACGCCGCACTGGGCGCCGACGAAGTCACAGCGAGGGATCCTGCGCGTCCGGCTCGGAAACCGTGTCGGTCTCGAACACCGTGTTGGCATCGGCGGGGCCGGGACGGTTCTGTCCGAGGCCTTCGACCTCGACCGTCGGGCAGTCCTTCCACAGACGATCGAGAGCGTAGAAGTTGCGCTCCTCGTCATGCTGGACGTGGACGACGATGTCGGCGTAGTCGAGCAGTGCCCAGCGGCCCTCGCGGGTGCCTTCACGGCGGACCGGCTTGTGTCCCGCTTCGCGGAGGCGGTCTTCGATGTTCTCGACAATCGAGTTGACCTGACGCTCGTTGGTCGCAGATGCGATCACGAAGCAGTCCGTGATGACCAACTGTTCGGACACATCGAGCACCACCACTTCGGTGGCCAGCTTCTCGTCGGCTGCCAAGGCCGCGATGCGTGCCATGTCGATGGCTTCGGTGTTTGCACTCACTCGATGTTCTCCAGTTTCGTCTTCAGAAAGTACTTGTTGTTCTCGGCTAGCTCGATTCGGCGCCCGGGACGGCTTCCGACTTCCCCGGTGCGGGCTCCGACATCGTTGTAGCTCCGTCGCGGCGCTCCGCGTCGACAGGTCGATACAGGTTCCGCTTCGAGATGTACTGCACCACTCCATCCGGCACCAGGTACCAGACAGGGCGGTCTTCACTTGCCCGACGACGACATTCGGTCGACGAAATGGCAAGTGCCGGAATCTCTATCAACGTGACCGCGTCGGCGGGCATGGTGTCGAGGTGACCGGCCAGGTGCTCTGCATTGAGATCGAAACCCGGTCGCGATACCCCGACGAACTTCGCCAATGCGAACAACTCTTCCCAATCTTGCCAGGAAAGGATGCTGGCCAGCGCATCGGCACCGGTGATGAAGAAGAGTTCGGCGTCGGGATGGTAGGCCCGGAGGTCTCGCAGTGTGTCCACGGTGTACGTCACTTTCTCACGGTCGACGTCGACCCGAGAGACGGAAAACCGCGGGTTGGAGGCGGTGGCGATGACCGTCATGAGGTACCGGTCCTCGGCAGGACTGACGCCCTTCCCCTGCTTCTGCCAGGGCCGCCCGGTGGGGACGAAGATCACTTCGTCGAGTCCGAACCGGTCGGCGACCTCACTGGCCGCAACGAGGTGGCCATGGTGAATGGGGTCGAAGGTGCCACCCATCACTCCGAGGCGTCGAGCACGTTCCACCGATAGTCCCTTCTGCACGAGTGTCGAGCTTACGGGTCAGACCGGCAGCAGACGGGACACGACGTCGGCAAGCTGCTGGGCCGAGCGGCACTCGTGCATGCTGATGACCTCGTTGTACACCTTCGCCGCGGAGTCACCCGTTCCCCATTGCCCCTTCGGCTCAGGGTTGAGCCAGTGTGCGTGCTTGGCAACCGCAACCATCTGCGACAGCGACTGGAGGTTGGGATCGCGGTAGTTGTTGCGACCGTCGCCGAGTACCAGCAGCGACGTGCGACTGGTGATCGACTGCGCGAACTTCTCCTGGAAGACCCCGAAGGCGTGCCCGTAGTCGGAGTGGCCGTCGTAGGTGATCAGTTCGGCTTCACGCACCATCCGTGACATCGCGGACCCGAGGTCTGCGTTCGAGTCGAAGAACCGCGTGACCTCGTCGGTCGTGTCGATGAACGCGAACACCCGCACTCGTGAGAACTGCTCGCGCAACGCGTTGACGAGGAGCAGGGTGAAATGGCTGAACCCCGCTACCGAACCCGACACGTCACACATCACCACAAGTTCCGGACGCGCTCGCTTCGGCTTACGCTGCACCAGATCGATCGGCACTCCGCCCGTCGACATGGACTTGCGCAACGTGCGACGCAGGTCGATCGAACCCGAGCGGGAGCGGCTACGACGCACCGCGAGACGGCTGGCCAACAGACGAGCGAGTGGTGCGACGTTCTTCTTCAGTGTGGTGAGTTCGGCGTCGGAGGCCCGCAGGAAGTCGACTTCCTCGGCGAGTTTCGGAACGCCGTACGTGGCGACGCGTTCCTTACCCAGATTCTCGGCGGTGCGTCGACGCGTTTCCTTCTCGACCATCTTGCGGAAGTCCGCGATTCGCTGCGCTGCCGTGCGCTTGGCGACCTCGGACTGATAGTCGGAATTGTCCTTGCCCTCGGACCCGGCGCCTTCCTGGTTGCCGAGTAGACCTTGCAGGATCTTGTTGAGCAACGTCTCCGGGGCGACGTCGCGCAGCGCCTGATAGGCGGAGAACGACGGGCCGTTACTCGACTGGTACTGCCCGAGTTCCTCGACCATCGCGGCGGTCAGGAGTTCGGTCATCTCCATCGCCTCGTCGCTGCCGTCTGTCAGCAGTTCGGCGATCAGCTCACGCAATGCCTGTAGGTCGATCGAGCCGTCTGGCTTGCGCGGCAGTGTGACGTCGACGTCGCCTACCGCACGGTCACCGATCGCCTTGGGGAACCACAGGTCGAAGACGGCGTCGAACGTCGCCCGGTGGGTAGGTCGGCGCAGGAGCGAGCATGCCAGCCCTTCACGAAGCGCTTCACGATCGAGCAGGTCGAGAACCGACATGACCTGACCGGCGTCGACGGTCTCGGACGGGCCGACCATGATTCCGCGTCGTCGCAGAGCCTCGACAAAATCGACGAGGTGACCGGGAATCCCGTGCGGCGCTGCCAGGCCGCCGGGTGAGAGCGGCGACGTCGATCCTGCGGGAGCCATGTCAGACCTCAGTTCAGCCGAAGTTCAGCGGCGGCGCGCACCTGGTCCGACTGGTGCTTGAGGATCACGCCGAGCGTGGCGCGTACGGCGTCGTCGTCGAGCGTGTCCATGCCCAGAGCGAGAAGGGTGCGTCCCCAGTCGATGGTTTCGGACACCGACGGAACCTTCTTGAGCTGCATTCCGCGAAGAACACGAATGGTGTTGACCAGCTGCTCGGCAATCGCTTCAGGAAGCTCCGGCACCCGGCTTGCGAGGATACGACGCTCGAGGTCGGCGTCCGGGAAATCGAGATGCAGGAAGAGGCAACGACGCTTCAGAGCCTCCGAGAGTTCGCGCGTGGCGTTGGACGTCAGCACCGTGAACGGCTTGCGGGTGGCGGTGATCGTTCCGAGCTCGGGGATCGTGACCGCGAAGTCGCTGAGCACTTCGAGGAGCAGACCTTCGATCTCGACGTCTGCCTTGTCCGTCTCGTCGATCAACAGCACCGTCGGGTCCTCGCGGCGAATGGCCTTGAGCAGTGGACGTGCGAGCAGGAACTCCTCCGAGAAGACATCCGCCTTCGTCGAGTCCCAGCTGTGGTCGACCGCGACATCACCCCTCGCTCCGCTCGCCCCGCCCGACTGAATCCGAAGAATCTGCTTCGCGTGATTCCACTCGTACAGCGCACGAGCCTCGTCGACGCCCTCGTAGCACTGCAGGCGCACCAACTCGGCGCCTGTCGTCTGGGCGACTGCGCGGGCGAGTTCCGTCTTACCGACACCGGCCGGTCCCTCGATGAGCAGGGGCTTGCCCAGTCGGTCGGCCAGGAACACTGCCGTTGCAGTGCCCTTGTCGGACAGGTAACCCGTCTCGGCCAAACGCTCGATCACGTCGTCGACGCTCGAGAAGAACGGTGTTGTATCGGGAAGAGCTCGGTCCACGGTTAACTCCTAAAAGGGTGGGGCAAGTCTGGTGAACTTTTCAGGCGGGTCGGGTGTGCCCGTCGCCCCAGACGATCCACTTGGTGGACGTCAGTTCCGGTAGCCCCATAGGGCCACGCGCATGCAGTTTCTGGGTGGAGATGCCGATCTCGGCGCCGAATCCGAACTGCTCACCGTCGGTGAAGGCAGTCGACGCATTGACCATCACTGCCGCGGCGTCGACGCGAGCGGTGAACTCACGGGCAGCCGAGAGATCGGAAGTCACGATGGCTTCGGTGTGGCCGGTCCCGTACTGGTCGATGTGCTCGACCGCAGCGTCCAGGTTCTCGACGACCTTGAGCGCGACGTCGAGCGTGAGGTACTCCTTCGACCAGTCGTCCTCGGTGGCCGGGACGAGTCCCGGCAGATCGCCGTGCACGACGACGTCGTGCATCTGAAGCGCTTGAAGCAACTTCGGCACGGCCGTCTCGGCGATGGCGGCGTCGACCAACACCGTCTCCGCGGTGTTGCACACGCTGGGCCGACGGGTCTTGGAGTTGAGAAGAATCTTCTCGGCCATGAGCAGATCGGCGGCCGAGTGAACGTAGACGTGGCAGTTACCGACACCGGTCTCGATGGTGGGAACGGTGGCATCGCGAACTACGGCGCTGATCAGGCCGGCGCCGCCTCGTGGGATGACGACGTCGACGAGGCCACGGGCCTGAATCAAATGAGTGACCGTGGAGCGATCCGCACTTGGCAGAAGTTGAACGGAGTCCTCGGGCAGTCCCTGAGCAACCAGCGACGCACGCAGGGCCGCTACCAACGCTTCGTTGGACTTGACCGCCGAGGACGAACCACGAAGCAGCGCAGCATTTCCCGATTTGAGGGTGAGCCCGAAGGCATCGACGGTCACGTTGGGACGAGCCTCGTACACCATGCCGACGACACCGAGCGGAACGCGCTGCTGCCGTAGTTCCAAACCGTTCGGCAGAGTGGAGCCGCGAAGAACTTCGCCGATCGGATCAGGTAGTCCGGCAACCTGGCGCAGACCTGACGCGATGCCCTCGATGCGGTCAGCGGTCAGACGAAGACGGTCGAGCAGCGATTCCTCGGTGCCACCCGCCTTCGCGGTGTCGATATCGAGAGCGTTGGCCGCGAGAATCCGATCACTTGCCGCGAGAACTGCGTCGGCTGCGGCGTGGAGAGCAGCATCCTTCTGCGCCGTGGTCAGCAGAGCCAGGACGCGCGAAGCCTTACGGGCTCGGCGTGCGGCGTCGTGCACGACGGACTTGGTGTCGGACGCGTTCGAGTCGACGGTTTCTGCGTTGGAAGTCACAGCGGTCATGAATACACATTAACCACCCACCTCCGCGGCTTGCTCGGCGGAACGAGGCTGTGACCACCCGGGACCATTCCGGCGGACCGCCTGCGAACATTTCGGCGGACCGCCTGCGAACATTTCGGCGGACCGCCTGCGAACATTTCGGCGGACCGCCGGGGAACAATTCCGACGCGCGGCGCTGTTGCACCCACCGACCTTCTTCTTCGAGTCAGGAGCCATCCGTGAGTGTGTTGTTCGAGCCTTTGACCCTGCGTGGCGTCACCATCCCGAACCGCGTCTGGATGGCACCGATGTGCCAGTACTCGGCCGACGTCATCGGCGACCAGGTCGGAGTGCCCAACGAGTGGCATCGCACGCATCTGGTGAGCCGTGCAATCGGCGGCACCGGCCTGATTCTCACCGAGGCGACGGCCGTCAGTCCCGAAGGCCGCATATCGGCAGCTGATCTGGGGATCTGGAACGACACGCAGGCGCAAGCCTTCGCCGAGATCAACGCGCAACTCGCGTACTTCGGCGCAGTGCCCGGAATTCAGCTGGCCCACGCCGGACGCAAAGCGTCGACGCAGGTTCCGTGGCGCGGCGGCAAGAGTCTGCCCGCCGACGACCGACTCTCGTGGCAGACGGTTGCCCCGAGCGCGGTTCCGTTCGGGCACCTTGCCGATCCGGTAGAGCTCACCACGGAGGGCATCGAGAAGGTCGTCGCGGACTTCGCAGCGGCGGCTACCCGCGCATTGAAGGCCGAATTCAAGGTCGTGGAAATTCACGCGGCCCACGGATACCTGATCCATCAGTTCCTCTCCCCCGAGAGCAACAAGCGAACGGACCGCTACGGAGGCAGCTTCGAGAACCGCATTCGATTGCTCCTCGAAATCCTGACAGCAGTCCGCGAGGTGTGGCCGGCCGAGTTACCGCTCTTCGTCCGGGTCTCGGCGACCGATTGGCTGACGGAAGAGCGTGGGCTCGAGGTCGACAGCTGGACCGCGGATCAGACCGTTGCCCTGGCCAACATCCTCTCCGATTACGGGGTCGATCTCGTCGACGTCTCCACCGGCGGCAATTCACCGGCGGCACAGATTCCGGTGGAACCGGGATACCAGGTTCCGTTCGCCCGTCGCCTGCAGAACGAGAGCCTGCTACCGGCCGCCGCCGTCGGCCTCATCACCGAACCCGAACAGGCCGAGAAGATCGTCGAAGACGGAAGCGCAGTGGCGGTGCTCCTCGGCCGCGAACTGTTGCGTGATCCGTACTGGGCGCGCCGGGCGGCGCGGGAACTGAACGCCGAGGTTGGACCACATATCCCGTCGCAGTACGCCCGCGCCTTCTAGCCCGAAAATCGGCTCCCGCGCCCAACTTTGATAGCGTAAGCGTCTTACTTGCCGGTAGTCCGGAGCCCTGTGGGCTCCGGACACTGCCGCGGGCCAGAGCCGTGCGACGGGGGTCGCAACGAGCCACAGGGCACGCGGACGCTCGATTTCCCGACCGGCTCATCGGCGAGTGGGCAACGAAAAGATGCGTGCATCAGGTACGTGCCCCGCTCGGTTCGATGATTGCGCTGGGGAGCGCATGTCATGACTACACCAGAGAACTCGATCAGCGCTCTCGAAGTGGCCGAATCACCCGATGTCTGCGTCACCGACAATGCGTCCGTCAAGCGCGCTGTCAAGGCGACGATGCTCGGAAATGCCATGGAGTGGTTCGATTTCGGCGTTTACGCATATCTAGCTACCACTATCGGAAAAGTGTTCTTCCCGGAGGCGAGCGGCAGCGCTCAACTCCTCTCGACGTTTGCAATTTTCGCAGCAGCCTTCATCGTCCGCCCTCTCGGCGGATTGTTCTTCGGCCCACTCGGTGACCGCATCGGACGCAAGAAGGTCCTGGCCACCACCATCATTCTGATGGCGGGCAGCACCTTCGCCATCGGCCTCATCCCGAGCTACGAGTCCATCGGTATCGCCGCCCCGATCCTGCTGGTACTCCTACGCCTGTTGCAGGGCTTTTCCACGGGCGGCGAATACGGCGGGGCCAGTACGTTCGTTGCCGAATACGCGCCGGACAAGCGGCGCGGTTTCTTCGCCAGCTTCCTCGAATTCGGGACTCTGGCAGGATATGTGGCGGCAGCGGGCATCGTGACGATCATCCAGACCGTCGTCAGCGCCGAGGACCTCCTCCAATGGGGCTGGCGCATCCCCTTCCTCATTGCCGGACCGCTGGGTCTCATCGGCCTGTACCTCCGTCTACGTTTGGAGGAAACTCCCGCATTCCAGATGATGGAGCAGGCCGAAGAGCGTTCCCTCGCAGACGAATCCACCGGCAAGAAACTACGCGAAACTCTCGTCGACAACTGGCGTCCGCTTGTTCTGTGCATCGTCCTGGTGGCCACATACAACATCGCTCACTACGGCCTGCTCAGCTACATGCCGACGTATCTGACCAACACGTTGGGTTACGACGAATCCCACGGACTCGTTCTGATGATCATCGTCATGATCGTGATGATGATGGGAATCAGCTACGTCGGAAAGTTCTCGGACCGCGTCGGGCGTAAACCCTTGCTGCTCAGCGGTTTCATCGGATTCTTCGTCCTGTCCCTGCCTGCCTACCTGTTGATCGGCATCGGCAACTACGTGACGGTCTTCCTGGGACTCGCCATTCTCGGCGGCTTGCTCCTGCTGTTCGTCGGGGTGTTCCCGTCTGTGCTTCCCGCACTCTTTCCGACCGGAATCAGGTACGGCGGCTTGGCAATCGGATACAACCTCGCGGTGTCGATCTTCGGTGGAACCACTCCCCTGGTGCTGACAGCTCTCGAAAGTGCAACGGGCAGCAATCTGGTCGCACCGATGTACATGATGATCGCCGCGGTGATCGGTGGTATCGCAGTCCTGATGATCCCCGAGACCGCACGGAAGCCACTGGACGGTTCTCCGCCCGCCGTGGCCACCGACGAGGAAGCACGCCGGATCATCCGCAAGGTTCGCCGCAAGAGAATGAAGGCCGATAACCTCGAGGTATGAGCACGCCTCGAATCGTCGTCGTCGGCAGTATCAACATGGATCTGACCACGTCAGTGTCCAGATTCCCCGCTCCGGGAGAAACGCTGCTCGGCACTGCCTTTGCCACCGCGGCCGGAGGTAAGGGCAGTAACCAGGCCATCGCCGCCGCGAAGGCCGGTGGGGACGTGTCCTTCGTCGGCGCGGTCGGCGACGACGGTTTCGGCACCCAGTTGCGCGAGACCCTACAAGACGCCGGGGTCGACACCGCACTGCTACGTAGTGTCGACGGCCCGAGTGGCGTCGCGGCCATCACCGTGAGCGAAGACGCGGAGAACAACATCATCGTCGTCCCGGGCGCCAATTCCTCGATCACTTCGTTGACCGAAGCAGACCTCGACGCGATCTCCCGCGCCGACATCCTCCTGTGCCAACTCGAGATCCCGGTCGAGACAGTTACAGCGGCAGCCGAGCACGCACATGCTAACGGGACGACGGTCATCCTCAATCCGTCTCCTGTGCAAGAACTTCCGGATTCACTGATCGATGCAGTCGACATCTTGATCGTCAACCAGACCGAGTCGGAGCAGTTGGCCGCGGTCACCGGTCGCGTCCGATACCTCGTCACGACGCTCGGGGCCGGCGGCGCGGATCTCCGGTCGGGCGAGGAGACAATCCACGCCGACTCCCCGGCCGTGACACCCGTGGACACCACCGGCGCCGGCGATGCCTTCACCGGGGCCTTCGCCGTGGAGTGGGTGCAGGACCAGGACCGCGCCCTGCAGTTCGCTGCCACGGCGGGAAGTCTGGCGACGACGGTTCGCGGCGCGTCGGTGTCGTCGCCCACTCGCGCTGAGATCGAAAAAGTCCTGAACCGACAGCTTGACTCTGACACCGTGTGAGGTTCTAAACCTGTAGGTGTCGGGTTCGTGAGGGAGAAACGGGGCAAGTAACCATGTTGAGCATCGGAGACTTCGCGAGAGCAGGTCGTGTGTCGGTGCGCATGCTCCGCCACTACGACGCCATCGGCCTGCTCGTGCCCGCGAGGGTCGACGCATCCACCGGGTACCGCTCGTACACCGCGGGCCAGTTGGCGCTGCTCAACCGCATCGTTGCGCTCAAGGAGCTGGGCCTGACCCTGGCCCAGGTCCAGCAGGTGGTGGAGTCGGCGGTCACCGTCGACGAAATCCGCGGGATGCTCACGCTTCGCCGAGCAGAACTCGAGACCCGAATCCAGGAAGACACCGCGCGACTGGCGCATGTACAGGCGCGCCTACGCATCATCGAAAGTGAGGGACAGATGTCCGCATACGAGGTTGTGATCAAGTCCGTTCCGGCGCTGCGGGTCGCGGAGTTGACCGGTACCGCCAAGACGATGGATCCGTCGTCGATCGGTCCGGTGGTTCGCGGGCTGTACGAGCGCCTGTGCACCGGTTTGGATCGTGCCGGTATCGCCACGATCGGACCTGCGCTCGCGTACTACGAGGATGCCGGTGACGACGAGAACGTCGTCGTGCATGCCGCGCTACCGGTCGATGCGGATCCCGAGGGCGACTACGAGTTCGCGGTCGTCGAATTGCAGGCCGAAGCTCAGGTGGCCTCGCTGCTGCACAAGGGGTCGATGGACAACTGCCTGCCCGCCTATCAAGCCTTGGCTCAGTGGATCGACGCAGCGGGATACCGCAATGCCGGCCCCAGCCGGGAGGTCACGCTGGCGTGCCCGGAGGACGTCGACGGCTGGGTCACCGAGCTGCAGGAACCTGTTGCCAAGGCCTGAAGCCCGCACGTGTCGGCAGGGTCGTGCACCATGGGGTCCATGACCACCGCCACTGCCCCAGCCATGCGCGACGAAGCCGAGCGACTGCTCCGTGAACTCGCGGGGCCGGATGCCCGCCTACGCGAGGACCAGTGGACGGCCATCGAGGCGCTGGTGGTGCAACGCAAGCGTGCCCTCGTCGTCCAGCGGACCGGCTGGGGCAAGTCTGCGGTCTACTTCATCTCGGCGAAGCTGCTCCGGGCAGCAGGTCATGGCCCCACGGTCATCGTCTCTCCGTTGTTGGCCCTGATGCGAAACCAGGTCAGTTCTGCCGAGCGTGCCGGGGTGCGAGCCGCGACCATCAACTCGGGCAATGTCACGGAGTGGGACGACATCCACGCCCGCGTTGCAGCCAACGATCTCGACGTACTGCTGGTCAGCCCCGAGCGCCTGAACAACCCCGACTTCCGCGATCAGGTCCTCCCGTCCCTGGCAGCTGATGCCGGCTTGGTGGTGGTCGACGAGGCTCATTGCGTTTCCGACTGGGGACACGACTTCCGTCCCGACTATCGGCGTATCAGGACTTTGATCGCCGAACTCGGCGAGGGCATTCCCGTCCTCGCGACCACGGCTACGGCCAACAACCGCGTCGTCGAGGACGTGTCCGCCCAACTCGGCGTCGGCGGCGAGGAAACGCTCGTACTTCGTGGCGGGCTCGAGCGCGAGTCACTTCACCTTTCCGTGGTTCACATTCCCGAGGCGACGGCGCGCGCTGCCTGGCTCGCCGACATACTCGAGACGCTGCCGGGATCGGGCATCATCTACACGCTGACGGTTTCGGCCGCTCGCGACCTCGCAAGCCTGCTCTCCGAGCGCGGTCATACCGTCGCCGCCTACACGGGCCAGACCGATCCCACCGAACGTGAATCCCTCGAGCAGGACCTGTTGGGCAATCGCGTCAAGGCTCTGGTGGCCACCTCGGCCCTCGGGATGGGCTTCGACAAGCCTGATCTCGGGTTCGTCGTCCACCTCGGCGCACCGTCGTCACCTATCTCGTACTACCAGCAGGTGGGCCGCGCCGGGCGTTCCACCGACAGGGCAGACGTGATCCTGCTGCCGGGCGCCGAGGACAAGCAGATCTGGAGCTACTTCGCCTCGGTCGCCTTCCCCCGCGAGCATCTGGTCCGCAGCGTCATCGAGCACCTCGACACCGAAAAGGCCACGTCGACACCGGCACTCGAACCGCTGGTGGAGCTCAATCGCACCCGTCTCGAAATGGTCCTCAAAGTTCTCGACGTCGACGGCGCGGTCAAACGAGTCAAGGGCGGTTGGATCAGCACCGGAGAACCTTGGGTGTACGACGCCGAGCGTTACGGTCGACTCGACGACGCTCGCCAGGCCGAGCAGGCTGCAATGGTCGAGTACCAGAGCATCACCACGTGCCGAATGACCTTCCTGCGTGAACAACTCGACGATCCTGGTCTGACATCGGAGAACTCACAGTGTGGACGCTGTGACAACTGCACCGGCAATCGCTACGACACCACTGTCGACACCACCGCCCTCGACGAGACTCGGGCGCGCTTGCAGCGCCCCGGATTCGACCTGGAGCCGCGCAAGATGTGGCCGACCGGCCTGAGCAAGCTGGGCGTCAAGCTGTCCGGGAAGATCACCGAGGGACCGGAAACCGGGCGCATTCTCGGACGGATGTCGGACCTGGGCTGGGGCCAACGTCTCCGCGCGCTTTTCGACGGTCCCGACGCCGAGGTACCCGATGCGGTGGTCAGCGCGTGTATCAGCGTTCTGGCCGCCTGGAATTGGGCCGAGCGCCCCACCGGTGTGATGGCCCTCGAATCCACGACGCATCCGTTGCTGGTGTCGAGCCTGGCTGCCAAGCTGGCCGAGGTCGGGCGATTGACCGACCTGGGCACCCTTCGCTTGCGACCCGACCACCCTCCGGTGTCGGCAGCGAACTCCGCCTATCGCGTGTCCGGACTGGTCGATGTTTGGGAAGTTCCGGACATGAGTATCCATCAGGGACCGATACTTCTTGTCGACGCAATCGCCGACACCGGTTGGACTTTCACGATGGCCGCACGCGCACTTCGGCAGGCAGGTGCGCATTCGGTCCTCCCATTGGCGCTCGCGAGCCCCAAATAGCGAGTTTTGGCCCGAAATAGTCGCTCGGACAACACCAAAAGTTACATAATGTGAGCACGATCACATTCATGTCCTCACCTGGGGCGCAACGGGTTCCGCACGGCCCGAAACGGACATCTGCATGACTTCGACAGCAATGATTGTTACGTTCAGATGACCGATGAAGCCTGTTGATACGAGAGCTATCCCGACCACCGCGCCGGACGCGGTGTTGTTCAGAAGCCCACAGATCGATGACGGAGTCCGGCTCTGGGAGATCGCACGTGATTCGAAGGTGCTCGACCTCAATTCGAGTTATGCATACCTGTTGTGGTGCAGGGATTTCAGCGCGACGTCCATCGTCGCAGAGGTAGACGGCCGCGTAGTCGGATTCGTTTCCGGTTATACCCGTCCCAGCGCGCAGGAAACCCTGTTCGTGTGGCAAGTCGCGGTCGACGAGGACCAGCGCGGCAAGGCAATTGCTGCCCGCATGCTGTCCGACTTGATGGATCGCACTGCCCCACTGGGTGTTACACATCTGGAGACGACGATCAGCCCCGACAACGAGGCTTCGATCGCACTCTTCACCGCGCTCGCACGTCGACGCGAAGTACCGATAACCAGGCAGAACTTGTTCTCGCCCAAAGATTTTCCCGATGGACACGAAGCCGAAGATCTTTACACGATCGGCGCCTAGCGCACTTCGCGCTCGGCATACAGCATGCCCCGGAGGAACAAAGAAGATATGAATATCAACGAAGCAAGCATTTTCGAAACCCTCGAGTCCGAGGTCCGCAGCTACTGCCGTGACTGGCCTGCAGTGTTCACCAGCGCATCCGGATCCTGGATTCGTGACGAAAACGGACGCGAATACCTCGATTTCTTCGCCGGTGCCGGCGCCCTCAACTACGGCCACAACAACCCGGTGCTCAAATCGGCGCTGGTCGACTACATCATGAGCGACGGCATCACGCACGGCCTCGACATGTCGACAGTCGCCAAGCGCGAGTTCCTCGAGACCTTTCAGCGCAACATCCTCGAGCCGCGCGGCCTGGACTACAAGGTCCAGTTCCCCGGCCCGACCGGATCGAACACCGTCGAGGCTGCACTGAAGCTGGCTCGCAAGGTGACCGGACGTTCGGCAGTCATCAACTTCACCAACGCATTTCACGGAATGACACTTGGTGCACTCTCCGTGACCGGCAACTCGATGAAGCGCGCGGGCGCCGGTGTTCCGCTCGTGCACACGACACCGATGCCCTTCGACAACTACTTCGACGGCGTCACCGAGGACTTCCAGTGGTTCTCCCGCGTTCTCGATGATTCCGGTAGCGGCATCAACCGTCCCGCGGCAGTGATCGTCGAGACCGTTCAGGGCGAAGGCGGCGTCAATGTCGCTCGCCCCGAATGGCTTCGGGCACTGGCAACACTGTGCTCGGATCGTGGCATCCTGCTGATCGTCGACGACGTCCAGATGGGCTGCGGCCGCACCGGCCCGTTCTTCTCCTTCGAAGAGGCCGGAATCGTTCCCGACATCGTCACGCTGTCCAAGTCGATCAGCGGTTACGGAATGCCGATGGCGCTCACGCTGTTCAAGCGTGAACTCGACGTCTGGGGACCGGGCGAACACAACGGCACCTTCCGTGGCAACAACCCGGCGTTCGTCACCTCCAAGGTTGCACTCGACCACTACTGGTCCGACGACGCACTGACGAAGACAACCTTGAAGAAGGGCGCACGCATCAGCGAATGCTTCGCCAATCTCTCCGATCAGTTCCCCGGCGAGGTCTCGCACCGTGGACGCGGCCTGGTTCAGGGCCTCGTTTTCGATCAGCCCGAGCGCGCCGGCAAGGTCTGCCAGCTGGCATTCGACGAGGGATTGCTCGCGGAGACCTCCGGACCCTCCGACCAGGTTGTGAAACTGCTTCCGGCACTGACGATTACCGATGACGAGCTCGAGCACGGCCTCTCCATCCTGGCCGAGGCGACACTCAAGGTCTGCAGCTAGAGGAAGGACTCTCCCATGATCGTTCGCACCACCACCGAGATCACCGACACCGACCGCGACATCACGAGCGAGGACGGCAACTGGCGCAGCAAGCGCATCGTCCTCGGCGGCGACCGCGTCGGGTTCTCGTTCCACGAAACCACCATCAAGGCAGGTTCGGTCAACGAGTTCCACTACGCCAACCACGTCGAAGCGGTCTGGCTCGTCGAGGGCACCGGCAAGCTGATCGACCTGGACAACAACAAGGAATACGATCTCGCACCGGGGTCGATGTACCTGCTCAACGGTCACGAGCGTCACCGCGTCGAGCCCGATACGCAGATGCGCATGCTCTGCGTTTTCAATCCGCCGGTCACCGGGCGTGAGGTACACGACGAGAACGGTGTCTACCCACTGGTGGAGGTCCCCGCGTAGCGTCTAGTCATGGCGACTGACACCTCTCCACGCGTAGCGATCGGCCCCGTCCCCGATGCACTGCTCGACAGCGCGGTGCTTCGGGGCGGAGGTCTGATCAGTCCGATCGACACTGCCGACGCCCTGATCTGGGCGGGCTCACCCGAAACTTTTCCGTCGGAGTTACCGGCGTCGGTCAGGTGGGTGCAGCTGCCGTCGGCGGGAATCGAGGATTGGTTCGACTCCGGCGTGATTCCGAAGGACACCGAAATCACGTGGACCTCGGCGGCCGGCGCGTTTTCGGCCTCGGTGGCCGAGCACGCGCTCATGCTGCTGTTGGCCGGAGTTCGTCACCTGCCCGCACACATCGAAGCTCGAACGTGGCGTCAGTTCGAGTTCTTTCCCAAGATCGGCACCCTTCGTGGCTCGACGGTTGCGATCATCGGCGCAGGCGGTATCGGCCGCGCGCTGATTCCGATGCTGGCCGCGCAGGGGGCGGACAGCATCGCAGTCAATCGTTCCGGTAGCCCGGTTCCCGGGGCCATCTCGACGTACCCCGCATCCAGGATGGATGAAATCTATTCTCGCGCAGATCACTTCGTGATCGCTGCGCCCGCCACCCCGGCCACCCGTCACCTCGTTGGCCGCGCGCAGTTGGCGGCGATGCAACCCCATTCCTGGGTGATCAATGTCGCGCGCGGATCACTGGTCGATACCGACGCGCTGGTCGAGGCAATCGAGTCGGAGCAGATCGGCGGCGCCGGTCTCGACGTCACCGACCCCGAACCCCTCCCGGACGGTCACCCGCTGTGGGATCTGACGAATGCGATCATCACACCCCACGATTCCAATCCGCCGGGAGTTCGCCCCGCCGCGTTTGCGGATCACGTCTCCAAGAACGTGACCCGCTTCGCGAAGGGCGAGGCACTGGCTGCCCTCGTCGACCCGGTCGCCGGATACTGAGCACGCCGCCGCAGCCTGAATGATCCGGTGAAAGCTGCCGAAAGTTACTGTGGCGAATCCGTATCCGGGAAGAAGAGCGCCCGCGCCCGGCGAGCCACCTCCTCCGCAGGTACGTCCTCGACCTTCGTGCATACGGCCCACCGATGGCCGAATGGGTCGAGAAACACTCCGTGCCGGTCACCCGAGAACGTATCGGCGACCGCCGTGACCAGCGTGGCTCCCTCGGCGACGGCCCGATCGACGAACTCATCCGTGTCCTCGGTGTAAACGACGATGGACGAATGCACCCAGCCGTCCTGCGGCGACCTGAGACCGAAGTCCGGCATCTCCTGCGAAAGCTGCAGCATCGAATCACCGATCCGAATCTCGGCATGCATGAGAGTGCCGTCAGGTGCATTCATCGCGTCGACGATCTCAGCTCCGAGTGCTCGTTTGTAGTAGTCGAGTGCGGCATGGCCGTCCGGCACCGCAAGGTAGGGAGTGATCGTGTGGTAACCAGCGGGAATTGGTTTCACTGTGTTCATGTCTACGAGTATCGACAGTCGTACACGTGTTCTATTGAACATTTCGGACTTCCTCCGCGCCGCCGTCTCGCACACGCGCCTATCCTGGAACGGTGCCTACCGACAACAGCCGCCTCGACGCCCTTCCCGAGCTCCTGGCCGGCCGTCGCCTGGCAGTTCTGACGGGTGCAGGCATCTCCACCGACTCCGGAATCCCGGACTACCGTGGCCCCGATTCACCCCCGCGCAATCCGATGACGTTCCAGCAGTTCATCGGGGATCCGGCGTTTCGACGTCACTACTGGGCGCGTAACCACATCGGCTGGCGATACATGGACAGCTCGCGGCCCAACCAGGGCCACCGGGCCGTCGCGGCACTCGAGCGAACAGGGCGAGCCGTCGGTGTGATCACCCAGAACGTCGACCTCCTGCACACCAAGGCCGGCGCGCGAAACGTCATCGACCTCCACGGCACCTACGCGCAGGTTCGATGCCTGAGCTGCCAGCGGCTGATCTCCCGCACCACTCTCGCCGAGAGACTGGAGGAAGCCAACCCCGGATTTGCCGAAACTGTGGCTGCTGCAACGGGAGTCGAGATCGCGCCCGATGCGGATGCCGTGATCGAATCCACCGCACACTTTCGCGTCGTGGATTGCGCCGTGTGCGGTGGGCTACTCAAGCCGGACATCGTCTACTTCGGTGAATCCGTCCCCAAGGAACGTGTGGCCCGGGCGTACAGCCTCGTCGACCAAGCCGATGCACTGTTGGTAGCCGGGTCGTCGTTGACGGTGATGTCCGGTCTGCGTTTCGTGCGGCATGCCGCCAAGACCGGGAAGCCGATCGCCATCGTCAATCGCGGAACGACCCGAGGTGACGAATACGCCGACCTCAAGCTCGAAGTCGGTTGTGCTGAAGCACTTTCCGCCCTGGTCGAGTACGACAGCTACAGCGCCACCAAGTCGTCCGCGTGAACCACGGGACGCTGCATGTCGGCCGGTAGATCGGCGGTGGAGCGCCCCAGGATCTCCTCGATCTCCGTAGCGTCGAACGCAACGACACCCCGAGCGACGGGCTTCTCCCCCGGTCCCATCAGCGACACGACATCGCCGGCGTGAAAATCGCCGGACACACCGACGATGCCCGCGGACAGCAGGCTTCGACGCTTGGACACCACCGCGCGAACGGCGCCTTCGTCGAGGTGAAGGTCACCCGATGTGTCAGCGGCGTGACGTACCCAGAATCGGCGAGCCGACAATCGCGTCGGCCGGGGCGCAAATGCTGTTCCGACATCGGCACCACTGAGTGCCTGCGCAGCGTCCGATGCTGCCGCGAGCAGCACCGGCACTCCGGAATCAGCGGCCAGGCGTGCTGCTGAGAGCTTTGACGCCATGCCTCCGGTACCGAGAGCGCCACCCGATCCGGCAACCACACCGTCGAGATCCTCGGGACTGTTGACCTCGGGAATCAGTGTGGCATCGCCCTTTCGGGGATCCCCGTCGTACAGGCCGTCCACATCCGACAACAGGATCAACGCGTCGGCGCCGACGAGATGAGCAACCAGAGCAGCCAGCCGATCGTTGTCACCGAATCGAAGTTCGGTGGTGGCAACGGTGTCGTTCTCGTTCACGATCGCCACCGCGTGCAATGCCCGTAGACGATCGAGTGTCCGTTGGGCGTTGCGGTGCTGCGTCCGTCGAGCGATGTCGTCCGCCGTGAGTAGAACCTGCCCGACGGTACGCCCGTAACGGGCGAACGACGTACCCCAGGCGTGAGCCAGCGCCAACTGACCGACGCTGGCCGCAGCCTGCTTGGTCGCGAGATCCCGCGGTCGCTTGGTCAGTCCCAGCGGCGCCAGTCCGGCGCCGACGGCACCGGACGAGACGACGACTACATCGGAGCCCGCGCGCATGCGGGTCTCGATGGCATCGGCCAACAGATCAAGTCGGTGAGTGTCGAGTCCCGCCACCAGACTGGTGAGCGCAGACGACCCGATCTTCACGACGATACTGTGAGCCGACGCTATCGACTCCCTGGTGGACCCGAGCACAGTCCCGTTCCCTCTCTTCGGTTTTCGTCCTGAAATCGCGTGAGTCAGGCGTCTTCGTCGAGCAGCCCGCGGCGGACGCGACGAGCATGCTTGCGCTCGTCGGCGCCGATACGCTCCACCTGATCGAGACGCGGGTCGGTTCCACGGCCCGTACGGGTCAGATCGATACCGGCCGGCGTCATCGGCTCCCACTCGAAGCTGACGTCACCGATGGTGACGGAAGCCCCTGGCTGAGCGCCCTTCTTGACCAATGCGTCCTCGACACCCAAGCGTGCAAGACGGTCGGCGAGGTAACCAACGGCTTCGTCGTTGTCGAAGGCGGTCTGACGAATCCACCGCTCCGGGCGGGTGCCTCGGACGACGAACCCACCAGGGATATCGGGATCCTTCTCGATGGTGAAGCTGGAATCCTTGACCTTGACCGGGCGAATGACCTGGCGCTTCGGCTCGGGCTTCGGATGAGCTTCGCGGTAGTCGCGGACCATCTTCGCCAGCGCGAATGTCAACGGTCGCAGACCTTCTCGGCTCACCGCCGAGATGGTGAAGACCGGCCATCCGCGAGCTTCGATCTCGGGTGTGACCATTTCGGCCAGCTCGGCTGCCTCCGGAACGTCGGTCTTGTTCAGGATGACGACGCGCGGGCGCTTGTCGAGGTCACCGAGTCCCGAGTCGCCGGAGAGCGCGGGCGTGTACGCGGCCAGCTCTGCTTCCAGGGCGTCGATGTCGGATATCGGGTCACGCCCCGGATCGAGGGTGGCGCAGTCGATCACGTGCGCCAATACGGCGCAGCGTTCGATGTGGCGCAGGAAGTCCAGGCCCAAACCGCGGCCTTCGCTGGCACCGGGGATCAGCCCGGGCACGTCGGCGACGGTGAAGGTGGTGTCACCGCTCGAGACGACGCCGAGGTTGGGGACCAGAGTGGTGAATGGGTAGTCGGCGATCTTCGGCTTGGCCGCCGAGAGAACGGACACCAGCGAAGACTTACCGGCAGAGGGAAATCCGAGCAGACCGACGTCGGCTACCGACTTGAGTTCGAGAACCAGGTCACGCTCGACACCGTCTTCACCGAGGAGTGCGAAACCTGGGGCCTTGCGAGCCTTCGAGGCGAGTGCTGCGTTGCCGAGTCCGCCGCGGCCGCCCTGAGCGGCGTCGTAGCGCGAGCCGACACCGACGAGGTCGGCAAGGACGTTGCCGTCGGTATCGAGAACCACAGTTCCATCCGGGACCTTGAGGATGAGGTCTTCACCGTTTGCACCCTCGCGGTTACTGCCGGCGCCCTGCTTGCCGTTGGTCGCCTTCGCGTTGGGATGGAAGTGAAAGTCGAGGAGGGTGTGGATGTTCTCGTCGACCACGAGGATGACGTCGCCACCGCGACCTCCGTTGGCACCGTCCGGACCGCCGAGCGGTTTGAACTTCTCGCGGTGTACGGAGGCGCAACCATTGCCGCCTTTTCCAGCGCTGACGTGCAGCACAACACGGTCAATGAATCGGGACATGACTGCCGGATCCTTCCTCAGTCAATTGCGGGTCTCACGCGATGAGCTGAACTTCTGGTGAGCAGGGTTGCTCGGGGTAAAACTGGCACTGCTTAAACAAACGATAGGGGCGGACCGGGTTATTTCAACCCTGGTCCGCCCCTATCGGGAGCTTGGAACGCGTCACTCTCTTACCGAAAGTAGAACCGGTGACGCACAACTAGCGAGAAAGACTAGACCTCAGCCGCAACGACGGCCGGAACGATGTTCACGGTCTTGCGTCCACGCTTCTGGCCGAACTCGACTGCACCGGCAGCGAGAGCGAACAGGGTGTCGTCGCCGCCACGGCCGACGTTGACGCCGGGGTGGAAGTGCGTGCCGCGCTGGCGAACCAGGATTTCGCCTGCGCTGACCGACTGGCCGCCGAAGCGCTTCACGCCGAGGCGCTGGGCGTTTGAATCGCGACCGTTACGGGAGCTGGATGCACCCTTCTTATGTGCCATGCTATTGACCCTCCTCGGGTGAAATTAGCTAGAAAGAACTGGTTACTTGATGCCCGTGACCTTGAGCACCGTGATCGGCTGCCTGTGGCCCTGACGCTTGTGGTAACCGGTCTTGTTCTTGAACTTGTGGATGCGGATCTTCGGGCCCTTGGTGTGCTCGACGATCTCACTGGTGACTGCGACCTTGGCCAGCTTGGCCGCGTCGGTGGTCAGGTCAGATCCGTCGACCACGAGAACGGGAGCAAGCGAGACAGCAGTGCCGGGCTCACCCTCGATCTTCTCGACCTTGACGAGGTCACCAACAGCGACCTTGTACTGCTTTCCGCCGGTCTTGACGATCGCGTACGTTGCCATCGGAGGGCTACCCCTTGCTTCTTCGAACTTGCTCGCGCTGCTGCCTGAGGCTTCAAATGCATCGCGACTGGTCTGGTTTATGTCACCTCGGCTCGGCACTGACGTACCGGGACATTCACGCGCACTCTAGGCACACGGAATCTCTACCGCCGGGTGGCGACCCTCCAAGGTTACGGGAAAGCAACCGTCAGGGTCAAACCGCCCCGCCGAGGGGTGGTGCTTACTACTCTATACTGCTTCTACCAGCTGAAACTTCGGATAACGGTTGGATGTCCTCGCTCATCGCGAAGTCATCCAACCGACCGAAAGCCAGTAGTTCTTACTCTCCGTCTACCGGAGGACCTGCGGGACGTGCTGCTGCACGCCTGCGACGGGGTCGCTTGACGACGACAACTTCTTCCTCAGCCGGAACTTCGGTGGCCGGAGCCGGAACGTTTTCCACGACCGCTTCTGCCACGGGTTCCGGAGTCGGAATCACGAAGACCGTACCCACCTCGGGAGCTGCCTCGGCAACCGGTGCCGACGCTGCCCGCGACGCCCGGCGACTACGCCGACGACCGCGCGGAGCTGCTTCGGTCGAAGCTGTCGCCGACTCGTTGTCCACTGCGGATACTTCTTCCGCAGCAGAGTCCACAACAGGAACGTCATGGCGCTCAGTAGCAGCAGGAGTATCGATCGGCCGATCCTGTTGCCGATCGGCACTTTTGGATGCATCATCCCCCGAAGACGTACCGGTGGAATCAGACTCGATCGAGCCGGCCGCGACGGTCTCGTCGTCGTCGTGGTGGTGCGAGGCCATCGCCAATGCCACCGGATGAGCCCGCTTGACGGTCGCGTCGACAGCCGGAACCTCCGGCGCCGGAGCTTCCTGTCCGTTGGACTCGGTCGAAGGCGACTTGTCTCCGCGGCCTCGCTTGTTCTTGCGCGAGGTGCCGGATTCGCTTCGCTGCGAGCCCGAACGCGATCCCCCGTCGTCCGAGGACTTCACCTCGACCGGCTCGGAGTGGACGATGATGCCGCGGCCGTGGCAGTGCTCACAGGTGGTCGAGAAGGCCTCGACCAATCCGGTGCCCAACTTCTTGCGCGTCATCTGCACGAGTCCGAGTGACGTGACCTCCGACACCTGATGGCGCGTGCGATCGCGACCCAGGCATTCGGTGAGCCGACGCAGGACCAGGTCCCGGTTCGATTCGAGGACCATGTCGATGAAGTCGACGACGATCATTCCGCCGATGTCCCGCAGGCGCATCTGGCGAACGATCTCCTCGGCTGCTTCGAGGTTGTTGCGGGTAACAGTCTCTTCGAGGTTTCCGCCGGCTCCGGTGAACTTTCCGGTGTTGACGTCGACGACGGTCATGGCCTCGGTGCGATCGATCACCAAGGTGCCGCCGGACGGCAGCCACACCTTGCGATCGAGTGCCTTGGCCAACTGCTCGTCGATACGGCGAGCGGCGAAGACGTCGATACCGTTGTTCGGCGTGTACTTCTCGAGTCGCGGAAGCAGATCGGGCGCAACGGAGTTGATGTAGTTCTCGACCGTCGTATGCGCCTTCTCGCCCTCGATGACCAGCTTGGAGAAGTCCTCGTTGAACAGATCACGAATGACCTTGACCAGCATGTCAGGCTCTTCGTACAGCGCCTGCGGGTTGCCGGACTTACCGGTGTCCGCAGCCGCGGCCTGCTCCTCGATGCCGGCCCACTGAGCCTGCAGACGAGTCACGTCGCGCGCCAACTCTTCTTCGCTGACGCCCTCGGACGCCGTGCGAATGATCACGCCGGCGTCGGCGGGAACGATGTCGCGCAAGATTTCCTTGAGACGCTTGCGCTCGGTGTCCGGAAGCTTGCGGCTGATACCCGTGGACGTACCACCGGGCACGTAGACGAGGAAACGACCGGCAAGCGAAATCTGTGTGGTCAGTCGAGCACCCTTGTGACCGACCGGATCCTTGCTGACCTGAACGAGCACCTGATCGCCCGGCTTGAGGGCCTGCTCGATCTTGCGCGAGTTGCCACCGAGACCGGCAGCCTCCCAGTTGACCTCACCGGCGTAGAGAACGCCGTTGCGGCCACGTCCGATGTCGATGAACGCCGCTTCCATGCTGGGGAGCACGTTCTGGACACGTCCGAGGTACACGTTGCCGACCATCGACGCGGACGCCGAGTTGGTGACGAAGTGCTCGACCAACACTCCGTCTTCGAGGACTGCTACCTGTGTAGTCGCATGCGGCTGACCGCTGTCTGCTCGATCGCGCACAACCATGACGCGATCGACGGCCTCACGACGCGCGAGGAACTCCGACTCGGTCAGAATCGGCGGACGACGACGGCCGGCGTCACGACCGTCGCGGCGACGCTGACGCTTCGCTTCCAGACGTGTCGAACCACTGATGCCCTGGACCTCGTCCTTGACGCGGGTCTTGTTGCGAGGTTCGCGCTCGTGAACGACGGTGTTCGGCGGATCGTCCTCGGACGTCGCAGTCGCGTCGGTGGCGCCGTCGGTGCCGGTCTTGCGACGACGACGACGGCGGCGACGGCGGCTCGATCCGTCGGCATCGAGATCGGAATCGTCGGCATTCTCGGAATCCGCATCAGCGGTGGACTCGGACTTATCACCGGATTCTTCGCCGGCAGCGTCGTCGGTTTGCTTCTCGACTGCCGCAGGGGCAGATTCCTGCTCCGATTCGGTAGCGGTATCCGACTCTTCGTCCGAGCCCTGCTCGCCACCCTGTTCACCGCGACCACGTCCACGTCCACGGCGTCCACGACGACGGCGACGCGGCTGATCGTCGTCCTCGTCCTCGGACTCGGCGCTCTCGCCCTCGGTTTGCGGTGCGGTCACAGCCGGCTCTTCGACGGCAGGAACTGCAACCGGTGCTGCCTCGGGAACGACGGTTTCGGCTTCCGTAGTTGTCTGCTTCTCTTCGACGACCGCCGGTGCAGCGGGCTCGCGGCGTGCGCGACGGCGACGCGGAGCTACCTCGGCGGCTTCGAGATCCGGCTGCAGGAACAGCGGGACCTGCGGCGCGGCGGGAGCCACCTCGGGCTGATGGGTCTGCGGCGCCTCGAAGGAAGTGAACAGATCGGACTGCTCGGCTTCCTTGCTCTGCAGCGCAGCAGCGGCGTCGAGTCCAGCGCTGATCTCGGCGACAGCCGGATCCACTGCTTCTTCTGCTGAAGGTTCTTCGGCGGCCGGTTCTTCGACAGCCGGTTCTTCGACAACGACCTTTTTGCGGGTGCGACGAGCCCTGACAGGCTTCTCGGCCGGAGCCTCTGCAACAGGCTCTTCCGCAACAGGGGCCTCGACAACCGGGTCGATGAGGGTATCGAGTTCGGCCACGACCGGCTCGATGGCCTCGGCCGCGGAAGTCAGCGAGGCGTGAATCCGCTGGGCAACGTCCCGTTGGAGACTCGACTGCGCACTGCGCAATTCGGTACCGAGCGCTGCGGCTTCGGCAAGGACCTGCTTACTGGTGACACCGAGCAGCTTCGCCAGCGCGTGTACGCGCATCTTGTCGGGAAATTCCGGGGTGGTGCTGGAATCTGATTCGGTTGGGGATTGATCGGCCACGTAAGTCTCCTCAGCCCCCGGGCGCGTCCAACCCAGAAGTCGAGTTGTCACGCGGCCACGCGGGAGCGTGCTGTGTGTACTCGCACTCAGAAGTGAGTGCGAGATTGTAAGGTCTCGCTCCGCATGGTCCGCAATGCCCGTTATTCACTGCGAGCACATGAAGTGCCTGGCTGGATGGCCGTTGTCCTGTGCGCGAGCGCCTGATCATCCAGCGTGCAGAGGTCCAGGGATTTCCTGTTGACCTGGAGCAGCGATGAAAGGGCATCGAACCTAGGTGTCATCCGGTTGAACGTGCGTAAAACAAATTGCGGTTCAACTGAAAGCAGTATCCCACACCAACGCGCCTGCAACTGCAAAGGGCGCACCGATGTGGGATACGTGCCGAGAATTCGCTGTGGAGATGTGGGCCGAAGGCCCGTTCATGTGGGCCGGAGGCCCGTTCATGTGGGCCGGAGGCCCGTTACATGTGGGCCAGAGGCCCCGATCGAAGATTCAGATGGACGACAGCGCGGGGAACCACAGAGCGATTTCGCGCTCTGCCGACTCCACGGAGTCACTGCCGTGAACGAGGTTCTGCTGCGCTTCGAGTCCGAAGTCGCCACGGATGGTGCCCGGAAGAGCTTTGTCGACCGGGTCGGTTCCGCCGGCCAACTGACGGAAAGCAGCGATGGCGCGGGGGCCTTCGAGCACTGCGGCCACCAGCGGACCGGAGGTGATGAACTCCAACAAGCTCGGGTAGAACGGGCGCTCGGAGTGTTCTGCGTAGTGGCTACCAGCCACCTCTTCGGAAGCTACACGGAGTTCGAGTGCTGCAATTGTCAGGCCTTTGCGCTCGATACGGCTGAGGATTTCTCCTACGTATCCACGGGCAACGGCGTCGGGCTTGATCAGTACGAGGGTGCGCTCAGTCACAGCGGACAGCCTAAATGGTCAGTCCCGCTGGCCGGGAAGCAGGCCCTTGTCCATCCGGCGCTTGATGTCTCTCTGCAGGTAGACGAGGTATCCCCAGACGATCCCGAAGGTGATCGCCACACCGGCAATCGACGGGTGGACGAAGAATCCGAATAGAAGAATCACCTGCAGTGCGACGTTGAACCCCATCGCCCACGGCTTGCCCTGGACGCCGGCTCCCAGAATCATCAGTACCGCCAACCCGATGATGAATCCCGCGGAGGCCGCGGTGAGGCCACCGCCGACGACCGCGACAACCGGCAAAGCCAGCAGCACGACGATCGCCTCGAGGATCAGGGTTCCGGCCATCACTCCGCGGAAACTTTTCCAGGGGTCCTTGGTCGGAGGCCCGAACTCGCCGGCAGTGTCTCCGGACTCGGGGCCCCCGGGCTCGTGGCCTCCGGATTCGGGATTGGCATCTGACGGGGTACTCACGCGGGGTCCTTTCCGAACAGCGTGCGGGCGGCGCCTGCGGTCACGACGGATCCCGTCACCACCACACCTGCCCCTGATACGGCTTCGCCGGGTTCGGCGACCTGCTCGGCGATTTCGATCGCGACTTCCAGCGCGTCGGCAAGCACCGGCGCCACGACGACGCGCTCGTCGCCGAACTTCGCGACGGCAATGTTCGCCAGCTCCTCGACATCCATCGCCCTGGGTGACCCGTTGTGGGTGACGACGATCTCGTCGAAGACGGATTCGAATGCGGTCAAGATGGCGTCGACGTCCTTGTCCGCCATGACGCTGACAACTCCCACGAGCTTGCGGAAGTCGAACTCCGCGGCCAGTGCGGCGGCGAGAGCACGCGCACCGTCGGGATTGTGTGCGGCGTCGAGAAAGACCGTCGGCGCACTCCGAACACGTTCGAGGCGACCGGGATTGACGATCGAGGCGAACCCGTTGCGGATAGCGTCCTGATCGAGTTGTCGGTCCGGACCGGCACCGAAGAACGCTTCGACGGCAGCGAGCGCGAGCGCGGCGTTGCGCGCCTGATGCTCACCGTGAAGGGGGAGGAAGATGTCGGTGTACACACCACTCAGGCCTTGAAGTTCGAGCTGCTGTCCACCTACCGCGATCTGGCGAGCAAGCACCTTGAACTCCGAGCCTTCACGCGCGACCGCGGCCTCGACCTCGACTGCTCGGCGCAGCAATACCTCCATCACTTCTGGAGTCTGCTCGGCGATGATCGCGACGGTGTCCACCGGAACCAAGTCCTCGCGGCCCTTCTTGATGATCCCGGCCTTCTCCTCCGCGATTCCGGCCAGGTCGGTGCCCAGGTACTCGGCGTGATCGAGGCTGATCGGCGTGATCACCGCGACCTGTCCGTCGATCACGTTCGTGGCGTCCCAGCGTCCGCCGAGGCCGACCTCGACCACGGCGACGTCCACCGGAGCCTCCGCGAATGCCGCATAGGCCATCGCAGTGAGCACTTCGAACTTGCTCATCGCCGGTCCCCCGGCTTCCTGCGACTGTGCGTCGATCATCTGCACGTACGGCTCGATCTCGCGGAACGTATCCACGTAGAGCCGCGGGGAGATCGGATGACCGTCGATGCTGATCCGCTCGGTCGCGATCTGCAGATGAGGGCTGGTGGTTCGGCCGGTACGACGATGCAGAGCGCTCATCAAGGAGTCGATCATGCGCGTCACCGACGTCTTGCCGTTGGTTCCCGTGACGTGCACCGACGGATAGTTGTGCTGCGGTGAGCCCAGGACATCCATGAGCGCCTCGATACGAGTCAGTGACGGCTCGATCTTGGTCTCAGGCCAACGCTTGTCGAGTTCTGCTTCCACCAGCGCCAGTTCGGCGATGTCGACCGGAGTCGGAACCGAACTCTGAGCGTCGAATTGGGACGGCTCGTACGAACTCACTTGTCGGCCAACTCCTTCAGACGTCCTGTGATGCGCTCGATCTCTTCGACGGCGATCTGGCGACGTGTCTTGATCTTGTCGACGACGGCGTCGGGCGCCTTCGCCAGGAAGGCCTCGTTCGCCAGCTTGTTGTCAGCGGTGACGAGCTCCTTCTGCGCTGCCGCGAGGTCCTTTTCGAGACGCTTCTTCTCCGCGCCGAGGTCGATGGTGCCCGAGGTGTCGATGTCGACCGTGACGGTGCCCTGGCTCAGACGCACCTCGACGGAGATCGACGCGGTGAACCCCTCTTCGGGTTCGGTCAGCTTGGCAAGCGCCGCCACGTAGGCGAACTGGCCGTCCATGCCTGCCTCCGAGAGCCCGGACGCACGAGCCGGAACCTTCTGGGAAGGCTTGAGCCCCTGATCGTTTCGGAAACGTCGCACCTCGGTGATCAGCTTCTGGGTGTCTTCGATCCTGGTGGCGGCCTGGGTGTCGACTGCCACACCGGACAACGTCGGCCAGTCGGCGACGACGACGGATTCGCCGCCGGTGAGCACCTTCCACAGGGTTTCGGTCACGAACGGAATGACCGGGTGCAGGAGGCGGAGCAGTGCATCGAGAACGTTGCCGAGCACGGCGCGGGTGTTCGCGGCGACAGCCTCGTCGGCGGCGAACTGCACCTTGGCGAGTTCGAGGTACCAGTCACAGACCTCGTCCCACGCGAAGTGGAACAAGCCTTCGCACGCCTTGCTGAACTCGTAGCGATCGAATGCGGCGTCCGCCTCGGCCTGGACCGTGTCGAGACGGTCGAGGATCCAACGATCGGCGTCGGTCAGTTCGTTTCGAGCAGGCAGCGGCGCGGGAGCAGCGCCGTTCATCAGTGCGAACTTGGTCGCGTTGAACAACTTGGTCGCGAAGTTGCGCGAGGACTGCGCCGAATCCTCACCGACGGACAGGTCACTGCCCGGGTTGGCGCCGCGTGCGAGTGTGAATCGCAGGGCGTCGGCGCCGAAACGATCGACCCAGTCGAGTGGGTCGATACCGTTGCCGCGAGACTTCGACATCTTCTTGCCGTACTGATCGCGGACCAGTCCGTGCAGGAACACGTCCTTGAACGGCATCTGCGCGCCGGACTTACCCGGACCGGCGGTGATCGACTCGTCCTCGGACACGTAGGTGCCGAACATCATCATGCGGGCGACCCAGAAGAACAGGATGTCGTAGCCGGTGACGAGAACGCTGGTGGGATAGAACTTTTCGAGTTCGGGCGTGTTGTCGGGCCAGCCCATCGTCGAGAAGGGCCACAGTCCCGAGGAGAACCAGGTGTCGAGGACGTCGGGATCCTGGACCCAGCCTTCCGGTGCCGTTTCGTCGGGACCGAAGCACGCAACTTCACCCTCGGGGCCGTACCAGACCGGAATGCGGTGGCCCCACCAGAGCTGGCGGGAAATGCACCAGTCGTGCATGTTGTCGACCCAGTCGAACCATCGCGGTTCCTGGCTCGCCGGGTGAATGACGGTGTCCCCGTTGCGAACCGCGTCACCCGCAGCCTTGGCGAGCGTCTCGACCTTGACCCACCACTGCAACGAGAGACGAGGCTCGATGGCCTCGCCACTGCGCTCGGAGTGCCCGACGCTGTGCAGGTACGGGCGCTTCTCGGCGACGACGCGGCCCTGCTCGGCGAGAGCTTCGCGAACCTTGACGCGAGCCTCGAAGCGGTCCATACCGTCGAATTCGGTTCCCGTGTCGGCGATCTTGCCGGTCTTGTCCATGATCGTGGGCATCGGCAGGTTGTGCCGCAGGCCCATCTCGAAGTCGTTGGGGTCGTGAGCCGGCGTGATCTTCACTGCGCCGGTTCCGAACTCGGGGTCGACGTAGTCGTCCGCGATGATCGGAATCTGACGCCCGGTGAACGGATGATCGAGAGTGGTTCCGATGAGGTGCTTGTAGCGCTCGTCTTCGGGATGGACCGCCACTGCGGTATCACCGAGCATCGTCTCGACGCGAGTGGTCGCGACGATGACGTGCGGCTCGTTGTCGTCGAGCGAGCCGTAGCGCAGGGAAACCAGCTCACCCTCGACGTCCTCGAACTTCACCTCGATGTCGGAGATCGCGGTCTGCAGCACCGGCGACCAGTTCACGAGACGCTCGGCGCGGTAGATCAGACCCTCGTCGAACATGCGCTTGAAGACGGTCTGGACGGCGCGCGAGAGGCCCTCGTCCATGGTGAAACGATCGCGACTCCAGTCGACACCGTCACCGATGCGCCGCATCTGGCCCCCGATGGTTCCACCGGATTCGCGCTTCCAGTCCCAGACCTTGTCGATGAAGAGCTCGCGGCCGAAATCTTCCTTTGTCTTGCCGTCGGCAGCGAGCTGCTTCTCGACGACGGACTGCGTGGCGATACCGGCGTGATCCATGCCAGGTAGCCACAGCACCTCGTAGCCCTGCATCCGCTTGCGACGGCTGAGCACGTCCATGAGGGTGTGATCCAGGGCATGGCCCATGTGCAAGCTGCCCGTGACGTTCGGGGGCGGCAGCACGATGGAGTAGCCGGGCTTGTCGCTGGTCGCGTCGGCCTGGAAGTACCCGGCGTCTACCCAGCCTTGATACAGATCGGCCTCTACAGCGCTGGGGTCCCAGCTCTTGGGTAGGGCGTCGGCGGGGGTCTGGGGGTTCTCTGGAGCTGCACTGGTCACCACTTGATCCTAATGACTCCCCCGTCGTGAACGAATTCGCCCGTCGGCCGCCGCGGCGCACACGAACGACTGCCCCGCAGTCCGGGGTCAGCCGAACAAACGATATTCACCGATCCGCTCCGCTGACAGGATCGCTCTGAAGGACGACCGACCAACTACCTGTGGAGCAAATATGTTGAACAACTGGAGTTCTCGCCGTCCCGGCGTTCGAACCTTGGCGGCGGCCGCGACGATCGGAGCGGCGGTTGCCCTCGTGCTTCCGGCGACTGCGTCCGCTGCCCCCGGCATCGAAGAAAGTGTGCAAGGAAGCATCGACAGTGGCAGCGCCACGATCAACGGAAGCGTCGGCGATATCGGGAACGACATCGCAAACGGCATCGCCAGCGGCAGCGTGGGCGACATCGTCGGCGGGATTGCCACTGGGAACCTCAACGACGTCCTCGGCGGCCTGAACGCCGGTTCGACCAGCGCGACGGACATCGTCAACGGCCTGGCCAGTGGCAACGTCAGGGACATTCTCAGTGGCCTGGCCAGCGGCAGCGGCGGCGGCGGATCGTTTGCACCCACGCAGCGCTGCGACGCCTCGACCGTCTCGGGCGGCGCAGGAATCACCAGCACCAAGCACGAACTCGGCCGCGGTGGCCCGACCTCGTTCGTGCTCGGCTACGAGACCGAAAACGTCCCGGACCTGATCGAGGTGTACTACGAAGGTCGGTTGATCCACAGCACCGGATACATCGGCGATAACATCAACGAGGGAACTGGTTCAGCTGTCGTCAACGTGCCCGCCGGTGGGGCGTCGTCCGTTCTGGTTCGCGTCACGGGCCCTGACCACACCGAGTGGTCGTACACCGTTCGTTGCCCCGGCGCCTGAGTCCGGTCCGGATCCGCGCGAAGACGATCATGCCTCGTTCGGCTGCTTCAGCCGAACGAGGCATGCGCGCGTTCAGCCCAGAATCTCCGGCAGCGCGACATCTTCGCCGAGAACGTGCTCGGAGAGGAACGCGGTGACCACCTCGTACCAGATCTTGGTGTGCTGCGGCTTGAGCACCCAGTGATTCTCGTCGGGGAAGTACAGGAAGCGATGGTCCGTTTTCCCGTCGTCGTCGGCGGGCAGACTTGACTCGGCGAGCAGTTCGTACCAGAGTCGCAAGCCCTCACCGATCGGAACCCGGTAGTCCTTGTCGCCATGGATGACCAGCATCGGAGTCGTGATGTCCGCGACGTACAGGTGTGGCGAGTTCTCGACGGCCATCTCCGGCGACATCTCGCGTTGCCAGTACCAGGCCGCGTCCGTCGTCGGGCCGAATTGATCGAGTGCCCAGAGGCTTGCGTGGGTGACGATCGCGTCGAAACGGTTGGTATGGCCGGCGATCCAGTTGGCCATGTAACCGCCGAACGAACCACCCATCGCGCCGGTTCGCTTGGGGTCGATCTCGGGCTGCGCGACGGCAGCATCGGTGATCGCCATCAGATCGGTGAAGGGCGCCTTGCCCCACTGACCCCACCCGCGCTGGACGAAGTCCTGCCCGTATCCGGTCGAGAGTGCGGGATCGGGCAGCAGTACGGCATAGCCCTTGGCGACGAGCAGCCACGGATTCCACCGCCAGGACCAGGTGTTCCACGAACCGAGTGGGCCGCCGTGGACCCAGAGGAGCAATGGCACCGGCGCGTGCGGTGCGGCGCCGGTCGGCAGTGCCAACCAACTCCGGACTGTCGAACCGTCCTCGGCGCGAGCGGTGATCTCGGTCAGTGTTCCCGGCAGCTCCGGCAATGCGTCGGGTCCACGAAGTGCAGTGATCTCACCGGATCCCAGATCCACCCGCACCACGTGCGGGGGCGCTTCGTACGAGGCTCGCAACGCGTAGATCGACTCGCCGTCCGGCGCCACTCGAACATCGGTGTACGCCGCGTCGTCGGCTGTCAAGCGCACCGGCTGGCCCCACAGGTCGATGGTGAAGATCGGCCCTCGGCCGCCGTCGTCCGCGGTGACCACCAGCCCGGATCCGTCGGGTAGCCAGGCAAGTGAGGTGGGCCAGCGGTCCCAGCCGTCGGCGACGCCGGTCACGGCACCGGATCCGAAGTCGTAGAGCTGCAGAGTCATTCGCGGTGCGAACTCCGGCGTGGTGAGAGTCTCCCGGATGAACGCGAGCTTGGTTCCGTCCGGTGAGAGCACCGGGTTGTAGACGTCCGCGTCGGCCTCGTCGACAAGAGTGGTTCGGTCGCCGGTCACCGTGTCGATCCGAACCAACGTCGATCGGCGGGCGGCACTCGCATCGCCGACAGTCCACGTGGTCACGACGAAGAGACCGTCGTCGGAGATCGTGGTCGACGTCTCTCGCAGCGCCGCGGCTGCAGTCGGTGTGATGTCCCGCAATTCGACGGATTCCTTCGAATCCGTCTCGGCGACAACCAGATGCGGATGATCGGGGCCCAGGTCGTGGTCCCAGTGGCGCACCGGATACCCGGTGTGCAGCATCGCCGTGACCTTCTTGTCCTTGCGCGCCGATCGCACCTGATCGTCCTGGTCGAGGCTGATCGCCGAAGCCATGACCGAAGTCTGGGCCACGAACGTCGGCGCCGCCTTGGCCGCTGATACCGACGAGACACCACCGGGACGTGAGATCAACAGCTGAGCTTCTCCGCCCGCCGCGGGCAAGCGCCAGAGTGCGGGTTGCGGATCGCTCTCGCCCGGCACGGCTCGCGTGGCGGTGAAGAGCACGTCGCCGTCGAACGCGAAGGCAGCACCCGACTCGCTGGTCGAGCCCCAGGTCAACCGATGCGCCGGACGCCGACCTTCCGGGTCGATCTCCCACAACGAGGACACGTATTCGGCGCTCTTGTCGTCGAGAACGGCGCGCGCGCAGATCAGCAGCGAGCCGTCGGGTGACAACACCAGGCCGGACAACCTGGCCAAGGCGATGTAGTCGTCGAGTTCGTCGAACGGTGTGCCTGCGTGGAGCTCGGGAATCTGGGTCACCACTAGTTGGTATCACGCGCCCCGCGGTTGACGCATCATTGCGTAGATCGTCGGCCCGCCGCCTGGCATGACGATGTCACGGGTCACTTCGAAACCGAAGCGGTTGTAGTACGGGATGTTCGATTCCTTGCTGCTCTCGAGGTAAGCGTCGACGTGTTCACGATCGCAACGCTCCAACCGGGAGTTCAGTAGGGCTTTGCCGTATCCCCCACCGCGCGCCGCGCTGCCGGTCCCGACCGTCGCGAGATACCAGTGCGGCGAATTCGGATGTGCTCCTTCGAGAACGGAGCTGACCTCGGCCGCGTGTCGTAGCCCCCTGCCGAAGACACGCACCATTGCGGGCAGGCTCACGAGCCCGGAAATCCACGACTGCTTCCACCGCCCCGGCGGATCCCACAGAGTTGCCCCGCCGATCACCCCGTTGTCATCGGTGGCTACCTCGACACCGCCACCGGCGAAGTGGTGGTAACGAGCTTCTGCGGCAAACAGTTTCGTCAGGCGTTCAGCCCTGGAGTCCTCGTCCGGCAACATCCAGGCCATCAAAGGATCATCTTCGAACGCCTCGGCCAACACCGCCGACAGCGCCGGAATATCGGATCGGACAGCCGGCCGCACGTGTACACCCATGAGGCGAGAGTACCGCCGACTGTCCGAATCCCTGGACTTTGAACAGCGCTGTCCTTGAACCGATCAGACGAGCAAGCCCGCAATCCGCGGCGGAATCTGTTCGAGCGCATAGGGCAAGCTCAGTACGGTGCTCCACGTCATGGCTTCGGCAGCAGCGTCTTCCAGAATGATCGCGCGGCCGTCCTTCACGACGTCGAGTTCCTGGTAGATCGGGGTCTTGTCCAATTCCGCCCGAAGCTTGTCGCCGTAGCCACCACCGGCGTACCAGACGAGTACGTCGACGTCCGCAAGCGAGAGTTGCTCGGTGCTGATCTCGGCGAAGTTACCCGTGATCTGATCGGTGACAGGCGGATTCACGAATCCGAGTTCAGTGAAGAACCTCACCTTGGGGTCTTCCGGTCCGTAGACCCCGAATTGCCCCGGCCCCTTCAACGCGCCGACCAGAACGGTCTTGCCGGCAAACGCCGGATTGGCTGTCTTCACGTCGGCGAACTTCTTGTCGACGCCGGCGATCAGCTCGGTGGCCTTTCCTTGCTGCCCCAGCGCTTCGCCGATGATGGTCGTCTGGTTCTGCCAGGGGATTCCGTAATCCGCGAACTCCTTCGGCTGCGCCACCGTCGGCGCAATGGCACTGAGTTTGTCGTACTGCGCCTGAGTGAGCCCGGAGTAGGTGCCGACAATCAGGTCGGGTGTCGTGGCAGCGACCTTCTCCATCTGAATGGTGGTGCCCGCGGTTCCGATGATCTCGGGAGTCGCCCCGTTCAACAACGGCTGCGCCCATGGCCACACACCGTAGGGGTAATCGCCGTACCAGTCGAAGGTTCCGACCAAAGTCCCACCGAGGGCGAGGATCGCATCTTGATCGTTGTATCCGACACTGACGATCCGCTGCGGATCCTCGGGCAGCTCGGTAGCCCCAAATTTGTGGGTGATCGATCCCGCAGAGTCCCCGCTGGGGGGCGTGTCCTCGTCGTTCGAACTGGAGCAGGCTGCGGCGAATGCCAGCAACGCTCCCGACGTGCCGATCAGAAATCCGCGCCGGGTCAGCCGACCTGCGTCCGTTCGATCCATGCTCTTACCCCTTAAGTCCGCTCGTTCGGTAGGTAAGGCTAGCCGATGAATGTCGCATTCCGGTGAGTTCGACCGGCCCATTCGATGGCAGTACCGCGCCGTTCGGGCCAGTATGGAGACATGACGCGCCAGGGCCCCTCGAAAGACATCGACGAATCGGATCTCGAAGTCACGCACCCCAAGGACTACGCCGCCGGAGTGCCGGCTGTTCTGGTGTCGCTGCAACGAGGAATCGAGCAGATGGGAGCCCTGCGGACCGCCCGAACGCTCACCAGGCTCAACCAGCGTCACGGCTTCGACTGCCCGGGGTGTGCGTGGCCGGAGACTCCCGGACATCGCAAGCCCGCCGAGTTCTGCGAGAACGGAGCGAAGGCCGTTGCCGAGGAAGCAACGCTTCGCACGGTCACGCCTGAATTCTTCGCGGAGCACTCGATCGCCGACCTCGAAGGCAAGACCGATTACTGGCTCGGCCAACAAGGCCGACTGACGCACCCGATGGTCCTGACCCCGGGAGCAACCCATTACCAGCCGATCGACTGGGACGGCGCGTACGCACTGATCGCCGAACATCTGAACGGCCTCGCGTCGCCGGACGAAGCAGTGTTCTACACCTCCGGTCGCACGTCCAACGAAGCAGCGTTTCTCTACCAGTTGATGATTCGTAGCTACGGCACCAACAACATGCCCGACTGTTCCAACATGTGTCACGAGTCGTCCGGAAGCGCACTGACCGAATCCATCGGCATCGGCAAAGGCTCGGTGACGGTTCCCGACCTCGAGAACGCCGATCTCATCCTCATCGCCGGACAGAATCCCGGCACCAACCACCCTCGAATGCTCTCGACACTCGAGAAGGCAAAGGGCAACGGCGCCAAGATCATTGCCATCAATCCCCTCCCCGAGGCGGGATTGCGACGGTTCAAGGATCCGCAGAAAGTCTCCGGCGTGATCGGGCACGGAGTCGACATCGCGGACGAGTTCCTGCAGATCCGGCTGGGCGGCGACATGGCGCTGTTCCAAGGTCTGGGGAAGCTGCTGCTCGAGCAGGAAGATCGCGCTCCCGGCACCGTGGTCGATCGCGCATTCGTCGACCGCTACTGCGCCGGTTGGGACGAATACGAGAAGCACATCCGCGCGGTCGATCTCGACACGGTACTCGAGGCGACGGGCCTGTCGATGGCGCAGCTCGAGGAAACGGCTGCCGCGCTTGCCCGATCCGAGCGAACCGTCACCTGCTGGGCCATGGGCATCACTCAGCACACACACGGAGTCGCCACCATCGAAGAAGCGGTCAACCTGCTGCTCATGCGTGGAATGATGGGCAAACCCGGTGCCGGGGTCTGTCCGGTGCGAGGACACTCCAATGTCCAGGGTGACCGCACGATGGGCATCTGGGAGAAGATGCCGGAAGAGTTCCTGGCCGCGCTCGACACCGAGTTCTCGATCTCGAGCCCTCGCAAGCACGGGTGGGACACCGTGGACGCGATCCGCGCGATGAATGCCGGCAAGGCAAGCTTCTTCATGGCGATGGGCGGCAACTTCATCCAGGCCAGCCCGGACACCGCAGCCACCGAAACCGCGCTGCGCCAATGCGAACTCACCGTTCAGGTTTCCACCAAACTGAACCGAAGCCACGTCGTTCACGGGCAGACCGCAATCATCCTGCCCACCCTCGGACGCACGGACCTCGACGTCCAGGCCGGCGGAAAGCAGCTTGTCTCCGTGGAAGATTCGATGTCCATGGTGCACCTGTCGCGCGGACGCCTCACGCCGGTCAGCCCCTACCTACGTAGCGAAGTCGCCATCATCTGCCAACTCGCCCGCGAACTACTCGGCAGCGATCACTCCGTCCGCTGGTCGGCCTTCGAGGGCAACTACGACCTGATTCGCGACTCCATCTCACGAGTGGTGCCCGGATGCGAAAACTACAACACCCGGGTTCGCCAGCCGGATGGATTCCAGCTCCCACACCCACCGCGTGACTCGCGTGAGTTCCGCACGCACACCGGCAAAGCCAACTTCGGCGTGAACGAACTGCACTGGATACCCACTCCGAGCGGGCGCCTGATACTGCAGACCATGCGCAGCCACGACCAGTACAACACCACGATCTACGGCCTCGACGACAGATACCGCGGTATCAAGGGCGGACGCAAGGTTATCCTCGTCAATGCCGAAGACATCACTGCACTCGGATTCCGCGACGGCGATCTCGTCGACATCGTGTCCGAGTGGACAACACCAGACGGAACACTCGAAGAGCGTCGGGTCACGGAATTCCGCATCGTCTCCTACGACACCCCCCGCGGCAATGCGGCGGCGTACTACCCCGAGTCAAATCCGCTCGTTCCCCTCGAACACGTTGCAGCCAAGTCGAACACGCCGGTCTCGAAGGCCGTCACTGTTCGACTCGAAGCATCAGGCGCCTGAGATGGGACGGGTCACCGCACGAACACCGGTCGTTCGAATCTCGGGTGATCGGGTCGTCACGCGCCCCGACACGCTGGCCGTCGAAGAACCACTCGAAATGAGGGTTGGCGGTCAGGTGCTGGCCGTGACGATGCGAACACCAGGCAACGACGTCGACCTCGTCCACGGATTCCTTCTCAGCGAAGGCGTCATCGGTACCCGCGACGACGTGAGCGTCGTCCGGTACTGCGACGGCGTCGACGAAACCGGCGCGAACACCTACAACGTCCTCGACATCGCGCTCGCTCCCGGAGTGCCGTTGCCCGATCACACCACCGATCGCAACACCGTCGTCAGTTCCGCGTGCGGCGTGTGCGGCAAGACGTCACTCGATGCCGTCCGAACCACCACGCGGCATCCCCTGGTCGGTGACACGACTTCCGTCACCTCCACCGTCCTGTCTGCCATGCCGGTCACGCTTCGGGAGAGCCAACGGATCTTCGAGCGCACCGGAGGCCTGCACGCAGCCGGATTGTTCACCGCCACCGGCGAACTCCTGGCGCTGCGCGAGGACGTCGGCCGGCACAACGCAGTCGACAAGGTGATCGGTTGGGCAATCACCGACGGCCGAGTGCCGCTCTACGACACGATCCTGATCGTCAGTGGGCGGGCGTCGTTCGAACTCGTCCAGAAGGCCGTCATGGCGGGCATTCCGATTCTGGGCGCAGTCTCCGCGCCGTCGTCATTGGCCGTGGAGTTGGCACAGGAATCGGGGTTGACCCTCGCCGGTTTCATCCGCGGCGATTCGATGAATATCTACTCGCACCCGCACCGAGTCGAGGTCACGTCTGATTCGCGCGCAACTGAGCCGACAGTCGCACAGCGGAGTTGACCTCCCCGTAGCCCTCGTATCCACTCACTCGCTGCACGACCTCGAAGAAAAGGTCTCCCCCGACCGTCGGGGTGAACAGGTGGAAGAACTCACCGCGGGCGTCAGCGTCGTAAAGGATTCCGGCGCTGCGCATCCGGTCGAGCAGTTCTGAATTCAGGCCGAAACGTGCGTCCAGATCGTCGTAGTAGTTCGGGGAAATGGGTAGCGGAGCAAAGCCCCAGTCCTGCATGGACGCAGCGGCACCGAAGATGTTCTCACACGCGAAAGCGACGTGGCTGACGCCGCCGCGACGGACCGTCGGCAGCCCGCTTCGACTGCCCTCCACCATGTTCAGTGAGATCCGCAGGGTATGTCCGTCACCGTCCTGAACGAGCGTAAGTGCCTGGCTCCGCATGAGTCCGACCGAATCGGTGACGTCCTGCCCCTCGTGCGGTTGCATCTCGAACACGGACCGCAGGAGCAGCATGATGCCGTCCCAACTCTCGGCCGGAACTGCCAGTGCCACGTGGTCGATCCCGGTGAACACTGCGCCCTGTTCACGATTGCGCTCGGAGGGCAGCGGGTAGATCTCGAATGCCGATTCCCACGCTGCAGCGCTGCCGGGGCCACGAAGGTCGATCGATGTCGCATCGGTGACCTTCAAGCGTACGACGTCCGGTACCTCGGAGTTCTCGTCGCTCGAACCGGGCAACTGCACGCGCGTCGCCGGTACTTCGAGTGCCAGAGCGCGCTCTCCCCACACTTCGGGTTCGGTTGCCCTGATGCCGATCTGAGTGAGAACCGGCAGATCCGCGGGCAGCCCGGGCGCCGTCCACACCGTGCCCGCTGTCGCGTCGACGGCAACGGTGAGCGGTCCGTGCCGCCACAACTGCAAGTCGTGATCGTGGTGCCGTCCGACCAGATGAAAACCGACGCGAGAGAGCATCGAGTGCACCTGGTCCTGTTTAGCCGGACCCGCAGCGATTCGCAGAGACACGATCCCTTCGAGCGGGGTGCGCTCCGGGGCGGTGAACAGCGTGGGTCCACCGGCGGCAGGGTTCGCGGCGGCGACCTGTTCTTCCAGATGGAGGAGCGACCGATGAGCGTCGATTGCCGTCCGCTGGGTGTCCGCGCGGCGGAATACATCGTTGAAGATCTCGAGCGACCACGGTCCGTCGTAACCGGTGGCGTAGACATGCTGAGCGAACGCACTGAGATCGAAGCTGCCCTGCCCCGGAAAGTTTCGGTGATGCCGGCTCCACTGGAGGATGTCCATCGCCAAGAACGGAGCGTCCGCCAACTGGAGGAAGAAGATCTTCTCGCCGGGAATCTCGCGAATTCCGGCGGGATCGTCACCGCGCGAGAGGATGTGAAAGCTGTCCAGACAGGTACCGAGCGAAGGATGGTCGACGCCCTCGACGATCTGCCACGCATGGCCGTACGTATTGACGTGGGCACCCCATGCGAGCGCCTCGTAGGCAACCTTCTTGCCGTGCTCGGACGCCAGTTCGGCGAGAGCTCCGAATTGCTCTGTCAACTGACCGTCATCGTGACTTGCGGTCGGCAGGGGCGAGGAGCACACCAGGAGCGTCTCGCACCCCAGTTGATCCATGAGCTCGAATTTGCGTTCCACTCGAACAAGATTCCGAGCAAATTGGGCCTCGTCCACCGTGTCGAAGTCACGGAATGGCTGATACAGATCGAGGGTCAAGCCCAGATCCGCAGCCCGCGTTCGCAATTCCTTCGGGGACCACGGCGAAGCAACAAAATCCGGCTCGAACACCTCGAAGCCGTCGAAGCCGGCAGCAGCGATGGCGTCGAGCTTCTCCTCGAGAGTCCCACTGAGCGATACCGTCGCGATCGACGTCCGGACCGGGGCACTCACAGCGCTGCCGCAGTCTGTTCGCCGTGCACGAGTTCCGTCATGTGCGCGAGCATCCGCTTACTGTCGGGCTCGATGCCCGTGAAGATCCGGAACGCGTCGACGGCCTGAAAGACAGTCATTCCGCCTCCGCTGAGCGTCGGGGCTCCGATCAACCTCGCTTGACGCAACAGCTCGGTCTCGAGCGGGCGGTAGACGATTTCCGCTACCCACAGATCTGGACGGAGCAGATCTGGCGAGAATGCCATTCCGGGATGAGCCGCCATTCCCATCGGAGTCGCGTGGATCAATCCGTTTGCGTTGCCGAGCACTTCGGCGAGGTCGCTCGTGTGCCGCGCCTCGACAACCTGCGCCGGAAACTGCTGCGCGAAGGTTTGTGCAAGTTCCTCCGCGCGAGGCAGGCTCGAATCGACCAACGTCAGTGTCCCGACACCGCGGGTGAGCGCTGCATAGGCAACCGCCGCACCGGCTCCGCCGGCACCGAGCTGCACGACGCGATCGAGCTGTGCTCCGGGAAGTCCGTCGTCGAAGTTGCGGCCGAAGCCCGACCAATCAGTGTTGTGTCCGATCGCCTTGCCGGAGTCGAAGAGGACCGTGTTCACCGCTCCGAGCCGGCTCGCATCCGGCGAGAGCTCGTCGAGGTGTTCGATCACCAACTGCTTGCACGGGTGAGTGATGTTGAGGCCGCGGAAGCCGAAACGTCTTGCATAGGTGAGAAGTTCACCGATGTCCGACGGCGCCATTCCCATCACGTCGAGATCGAGGATGCGGTAGACGTAAGGCAGGCCCTGTCTGCGCCCTTCTTCCTCGTGCATGATCGGAGTCAAGGAGGCTCCGATTCCGGTGCCGATCAGACCGCAGAGGATCGAATCACTCATCAGTTCTTCCCTTCTCGGATGCAGACGAATTCGACTGCGGCGCTGTATCCGTCGATTCCCAATCCACAGATGACGGCGTCGGCGATGCCGGAGACATACGAGTGGTGACGGAATTCTTCGCGACTGTGGATGTTGCTGATGTGCACCTCCACGACGGGGGCATCGAGTGTGACCAGAGCGTCGCGCAACGCAACGGAGGTGTGCGAGTACCCACCGGGATTGATGACGATGCCCGCGACATTTCCCCTGGCCTCGTGGACCCAATCGATCAGTTGGCCCTCGTGGTTCGACTGCTTTGCCTCGACCACCACTCCGAACTTCTCGGCCGCCGCTTCACAGCGGGAAACGACGTCGTCCAGGGTGTCTCTCCCGTAGAACTCCGGTTGGCGCTGGCCCAACAAATTCAAGTTGGGTCCGTTGAGGACCAGAACCGGTAGAGATGGAGTCATCAGGGGCACCTCGGGGTTGACGCTCGAAACTAATGTACGAACTAGTGAGTTAGTTCACTGGACGTTACTCCCCCGACGTGAACTCGACAAGCAAAGTCGACAAACTGCTGGCAGATAGAGTGAGCACATGGTTTCCGAGCAGTCAGTGAACTCTGTGGTGTCGAAGCCGGAGAAACGACGCCGAAACAGCGATCTGACCAGGGTGAACATCATCGCCGTCGCGACCGAGGAGTTTGCCGACAAAGGCTTCGCCGGCGCCCGGGTCGACGAGATCGCAACCAAGACGCATACCACCAAGCGCATGATCTACTACTACTTCACCGACAAGGAAGGGCTGTACAAGTCGGTACTCGAGCATGCGTACAGCGTCATTCGTGCGCAGGAACGTGAACTCGACCTCGAGGGATTGAACCCCACGGCAGCAGTCCGCGCTTTGGCCGAACTCACCTTCGACCACCACGAACAGCACCCGAATTTCATTCGGCTCGTGGCCAACGAGAACATGCTCCGCGGCGAGCACATCGAGAAATCCGAGTTACTCAGCGGCCTCGGCGCCCCTGCCGCCGACCTGGTCTCGCAGATCCTGCAAGACGGGCAGCAGTCTGGGGCATTCCGCTCCGACGTCGATGCTCTCGACATTCACATGGTGATCAGCAGTTACTGCGTCTTTCGTATCGCCAATCGGTACACCTTCAAAGCGCTCTTCGACCGCGATCTGACCGACTCGACGCATCGTGAGCATCTTCGAACAATGCTCGGCGACATGGTTGTTGCGTTCCTGACCTCGAAGGCGCCGTCCTGACCTACCCCGAAGTCCGAAAAATCCCCCTACGGTGGTGAGTGGAACTCACAGCTGCCACCGGGAGGAATGACGTGACCGAGAATTACGTAGACGGGCTTTCACTCGAGGAGAAGGCGTCGTTGACGTCCGGCTCGGATTTCTGGCACAGCCAGTCCGTTGCCGGAATCGAATCGATACTCCTGACCGACGGTCCGCACGGAGTCCGGAAACAACCCGAGGGCGGCGACGCACTCGGACTCGGCCACAGCATTCCAGCGACATGTTTCCCACCGGCGGTCGGGTTGGGCTCGTCGTGGAACCTCGACCTCATCCGCCAGGTCGGTGAGGCTCTGGGCGACGAAGCCAAAGCCGAACAGGTCTCGGTCCTCCTCGGCCCAGGCATCAACATCAAACGATCACCCTTGTGTGGCAGGAATTTCGAATACGTCTCCGAGGACCCATTCCTCTCCGGCCGCGTCGCGGCAGCGCTGATCACCGGCATCCAGTCTCGCGGCGTCGGAACCTCGCTCAAGCACTTCGCTGCCAACAACCAAGAACACGACCGGATGAGAGTCAGTGCCGATGTCGACGAACGGACGCTGCGCGAGATCTATCTGGCCGGCTTCGAATACGCCGTAAAGACCGCGGCCCCGACGACGGTCATGTGCTCGTACAACAAGATCAACGGTGTGTACTCGAGCCAGAACCATTGGCTACTCACCGAGGTACTCCGCGAACAGTGGGGCTTCGACGGCCTCGTCGTTTCGGACTGGGGAGCGGTCAACGACCGCGTGGCGGCACTCGCCGCGGGCCTCGACCTGGAAATGCCGCCGACCGGAACCGATACCCAGATCGTCGACGCCGTGCGCGGCGGCGACCTGGACGAATCCGTGCTCACCACTGCAGCCGAACGACTGTCGACGCTCGTGAAACGCACCGCCGCCGCGCGCACCGAAGGCCACACGTACGACGTCGAGCGTCACCACGAACTGGCACGGACCGCTGCAGCGGAGTCCGCTGTCTTGCTGGCCAACGACGGAGAACTACTGCCGCTGACCCCCGGCGGGCAAACTGTCGCGGTGATCGGCGAATTCGCGTGCAGCCCGCGGTACCAGGGGGCCGGCAGTTCACAGGTGGTTCCAACCAAGCTCGACAATGCCTTGGACGCGATCCTCGACCTCGAAGGCGCCGACCGCGTCACTTTCGCACCGGGCTTCACCTTCGACGGCACTCCGAACGACGACATGGTCACCGAGGCTGTCGACGCCGCACGCCGCGCTGACGTCGCGGTGCTGTTCCTCGGACTACCGTCCGCCACAGAATCCGAAGGATTCGACCGAACCGACATCGAACTGCCGGCTGACCAGATCGCCCTGCTGGAAGCGGTCCACGGCGCGAACCCGAACACGGTCGTCGTGCTCGCCAACGGCGGTGTGGTTTCGACCGAGCCTTGGAAGGATCATGCCGCCGCAATCCTCGAGGGTTGGCTACTCGGCCAGGCGGGCGGCTCGGCGATTGCCGATCTTCTGTTCGGCATCACGAATCCGTCCGGCCGCCTCACGGAGACCATTCCGCTTCGCCTCCAAGACAATCCGTCGTATCTGCATTTCCCGGGATCACAGCAGCACGTCCGCTACGGCGAAGGCCTGTACGTGGGATACCGCTACTACGACTCCGCGCTGCGCGAAGTGGCGTACCCGTTCGGGTTCGGGCTGAGCTACACCACCTTCGACATCACCGATACCTCCGTCGAGGCCGGTGAGAACTCCGCCGAAGTGACCGTCACCGTGCGCAACAGCGGCGACCGATCGGGCAGCACCGTCGTTCAGGTCTACGTCCACGACGCCTCGGCAAGCATCGATCGACCCGCGCAGGAATTGAAGGGCTTTGCCAAGGTCCACCTCGACCCCGACGAATCCGCGACTGTGACCATCACGCTCGACACCAGGGCATTCGCCTATTGGTCCGTCGCGGCGCAGGACTGGGCGATCGAACCTGGCGACTACGAGATCCGCGTCGGCTTCTCGTCTCGGGACATCGCAACCACCGACACGATCACCCTGGCCGGGAACGTCGGCGTCGGCACGCTCGACGCCATGTCGACCATCGGCGAATGGCTCGCCCATCCCGTCGGCAGCGCAGTTCTCGGCGCCGCCATGGCTGCCGCAGCGGGCGACGGCGCACAGGCGGTCAGCCCCGAGATGATGGCACTCGCAGGCTCGATGCCGCTCGGAAAACTCGCCACCTTCGGCCTCGGCATCACCGAGGAACAGGTGGCGCAGTTGGTGGCGGCCGCCGCGCAGCCAGGCTCCTGACCGCCTGAACTGCGGTTTCGACGTGCGAAGAGTCCGCCGGTAGATTTTTATGAACTATTTGGTTAATAATCTTGTGTAGTCGCTGTGGCGTCGGTTACATTCCTTGTATCGCTCTCCGCACAGACGTTCTCGATACGAACACCCTCGACGAACATCATCGGCGGATGTAGAGCCTCCACGACGCTTCCACCCAGGAGATGAGCATGTCAGCTAGTACGGTTACACCGTCCGGCCCCGAGGCGGGATCCTTGGCCAGGCCGGACACGACCAAGGTCAAGCGCGCCGCAACGTCGTCGTTTCTCGGCAGCATGCTCGAGTACTACGACTTCTACATCTACGCATCCGCCGCTGCACTCATCTTCCCCACCGTGTTCTTCCCGGACAGCGGACATGCGGCACTGCTTTCGCTGGCCACCTTCGGTGTCGCGTACGTCGCGCGTCCCCTCGGCGCTGTAGTCCTCGGCCATTTCGGTGACCGCGTCGGCCGCAAGAAGATCATGCTGCTCACGCTCATCATGATGGGCGCAGCAACATTCCTCATCGGATGTATTCCCAGCGCGGATTCGATCGGAGTTCTTGCACCGATACTGCTGGTCCTGATGAGAATCGCTCAGGGCATCTCCGCCGCTGGCGAACAGAGTGGCGCCAGCTCACTGACTCTCGAACATGCTCCCGAAGGTCGACGGGCATTCTTCTGCAGCTGGACCCTCAACGGCACCCAGGCCGGCTTCATCCTCGCCAGCCTCGTCTTCCTGCCCATCGCCGCACTCCCCGACGACATCCTCTACACGTGGGGCTGGCGAATCCCGTTCTGGGGCAGCCTGATCGTTCTCGTGGCTGCATACATCATGCGTCTCAAGCTCGAAGAGCCGGAAGAGTTCACCGAGCAGCAGGAGTCGAAGGCCGTCGCCAAATTGCCTGTTGCCGATCTCCTTCGCACCCACAGCGCAAATCTGATTCGCGTGATCTGCTGCGCTTTCATCGCCGTCGTCTCGACCATCTTCTCCGTCTTCGGACTCGCCTTCGCGACCACCGAGGAAGTGGGGATTCCGAAGTCGACCATGCTCTGGGTGGCCATCGCAGCCAACGCCGTGGCCTTGCTCAGCCAGCCCGCCTGGGCGATTCTCTCCGACCGGATCGGTCGCAGGCCGCTGTTCATCGGTGGCGCCCTCGGTAGCGCGGTGTTCATCTACGTGTACTTCGGCGCAATCGCCAGCGGCAACGTCCCGCTGATCTTCCTGGCCGCAATCGGATTGATGTCCGTCTTCTACGCTGCCCCGAATGCCATCTGGCCGTCGTTCTACTCCGAAATGTTCAACACCAAGGTCCGCTACTCCGGCATCGCGATCGGCACCCAGGTCGGCTTCGCCCTCGCAGGCTTTGCACCCGCCATCGGCAACGCCCTCATGGGCGGGGACAAGACACACTGGATGCCCGTTGCCATTCTGACATCGGTGGCCTGCGTCATCTGCGCGATCTCCGCGTTCACCGCCAAGGAGACGTTCCGCACTCCCCTCAAGGAACTCGGCAACCCGATCTAGCCGAACACCCCCCAGACACCCTGCACGAACGACTGTGGCCCGGCATCTCGCGAGAGATACCGGGCCACAGTCGTTTTGAAGTTTCTACGCCGTCTTGTCTCGACGCTCGCCACGCTCCGGCTTACGCGGAACGATGGTCGGAAGTACGTTGTCGTTGACGGTCTCCGCGGTGACGACCACCTTTTCGACGTCGTCACGGCTGGGGATGTCGTACATCACCGGAAGAAGAACCTCTTCCATGATGGCGCGCAGGCCACGAGCGCCGGTTCCACGCAAGATCGCCTGATCGGCAATAGCGTCGAGCGCTTCTTCGGTGAACTCGAGTTCGACGCCGTCCATGTCGAAGAGACGACGGTACTGCTTGACGAGAGCGTTCTTGGGCTCCGACAAGATCTGAACGAGCGATTCCTTGTCGAGGTTGGTCACCGACGCGATCATCGGCAAACGGCCGATGAACTCGGGAATCAGACCGAACTTGATCAAATCCTCCGGCATGACCTCGGCGAAACGATCGACCGTATCCAGTTCGGCCTTCGACCGAACCTCGGCGCCGAAACCGATACCGCGCTTGCCGACACGATCGGAGACGATCCGCTCGAGACCAGCGAAAGCGCCCGCGACGATGAACAGCACGTTCGTGGTGTCGATCTGAATGAATTCCTGGTGCGGATGCTTGCGACCACCCTGCGGCGGGACGCTCGCCTGCGTACCTTCGAGGATCTTCAGCAACGCCTGCTGAACACCTTCGCCGGAGACGTCACGCGTGATCGACGGGTTCTCGCTCTTGCGAGCGATCTTGTCGACCTCGTCGATGTAGATGATTCCGGTCTCGGCGCGCTTGACGTCGTAGTCGGCAGCCTGAATCAGCTTGAGCAGAATGTTCTCGACGTCCTCACCGACGTAGCCGGCCTCGGTCAACGCCGTCGCATCGGCGATGGCGAACGGGACGTTGAGCATCTTCGCGAGAGTCTGAGCGAGGTACGTCTTGCCACAGCCAGTGGGGCCGAGCATCAAGATGTTGGATTTTGCGAGCTCAACCGTCTCACCCCGCGCATCACGGCCCTTGTCTCCGGCCTGAATGCGCTTGTAGTGGTTGTAGACGGCCACGGCCAGCGTCCGCTTGGCGGAATCCTGACCGATGACGTAGTTCTCGAGGAATTCTCGGATCTCCGCAGGCTTGGGAAGCTCGTCGAGCTTGACCTCGCTCGACTCGGCCAATTCCTCTTCGATGATCTCGTTGCAGAGGTCGATGCACTCGTCGCAGATGTACACCCCGGGTCCTGCAATGAGCTTTTTGACCTGCTTCTGACTCTTGCCGCAGAAAGAGCACTTGAGCAGATCCCCGCCGTCGCCGATGCGTGCCATCTCGTGAGGTCCCTACTTTCCATCATGTACGTGCACTCGCCGCCACTCGATCGGTCGAGACGCTCCGCAGTACTCGGTATCAGATCAGAAGTTGTCAGATCAGAAGTTGTCGGATCAGACAAACTGATCAACAAACCGATCGAACAAATCTGGTCGAACAATCGCAGAACGCCGGTCGAGAACCAGCCCGTGAAGTGACGGTACCCGCAGATCCCGAACGGGGTCGACCTGTTCTCGGCGTTTCGCCTGCGGATAAAAAAGAAAAGAGTCGAGATCTCAGCCTGGCGAGCGCTCCACCAGGCACTTCTCGACGTGTCCGCCTCGTGTCGGGAATCGGAATACAGATCCTCGACACGAGGCGGAAATCGACTACTTCTGTGCGCTGAGCTTCCGGTAAGCCAGCACGTCGTCGATGATGCCGTACTCCTTGGCCTGCTCGGCCGTGAGGATCTTGTCGCGATCGGTGTCGACGCGGATGGTCTCCGGATCCTTGCCAGTGTGCAGCGACAGCGTGCTCTCCATGAGTCGACGCATACGCTCGATTTCCGCAGCCTGGATCTCCAGATCGGAAACCTGACCCTGGATGCCGCCCGTGGCCGGCTGGTGAATCAGAATGCGCGAGTTGGGGAGCGCGAAGCGCTTGCCCGGCGTACCACCGGCGAGAAGCACAGCAGCTGCCGAAGCAGCCTGACCGAGGCAGACGGTGGAGATGTCGGCACGGACGTACTGCATCGTGTCGTAGATCGCCATCAGCGCGGTGAACGAACCACCGGGCGAGTTGATGTACATGGTGATGTCGCGGTCCGGATCCTGCGATTCGAGAACCAGCAACTGTGCCATGAGGTCGTTGGCGGAGACGTCGTCGACCTGCGAGCCGAGGAAGATGATGCGCTCCTCGAACAGCTTGTTGTACGGGTCGGACGTCTTGACGCCGTAGCTGGTCTGCTCCGTGAACTGGGGCAGGATGTAACGCGATTGGGGGCCCGACGGCGCCTGGCCGCCCAGCGAGTTAGCTCCGAAAAGATTGGTCATCAGTTCTCCAAAGTATGAATTGGGCAGCGAGAGGATGGACGAACCGGCTCAGTTGCCGGTGCCGCCGGCCTGATTCGCACGGGAGACGACGTGGTCGACGAAGCCGTACTCGAGAGCTTCCTTCGCCGTGAACCAACGGTCACGGTCGGAGTCCGCGGTGATCTGCTCGACCGTCTGGCCGGTGTGCTGAGCGATCAGCTCGGCCATTTCGCGCTTGGTGTGCTTGAACTGCTCGGCCATGATCGCGATGTCACTGGCGGAACCACCGATACCGGCGGACGGCTGGTGCATCATGATGCGGGCGTGAGGCAGTGCGTAACGCTTGCCCTTGGTGCCTGCCGAGAGCAGGAACTGACCCATCGACGCCGCAAGGCCCATACCGAAGGTGGCGATGTCGCACTCGGCGAACTGCATCGTGTCGAAGATCGCCATACCTGCGGTGACAGATCCACCGGGCGAGTTGATGTAGAGCGAGATGTCTCGCGTCGGGTCCTCGGCCGAGAGCAGCAGGATCTGCGCGCACAGCTTGTTGGCGATGTCGTCGTCGACCTGGGTACCGAGGAAAATGATGCGCTCTCGCAGCAAGCGCTCGTACACCGAGTCGCTGAGGTTCAACCCAGCGGTCGCTGAAGTCATGGCGGGACTCTGCAAAGTCTCCAGGTGATTGGAAGTCACGGTACCTGCCTTCTATGTGGATCTACTTGTGCGGTGGATCGTCTATGCGAAACACTTCTACTGACACAGACAGTAACGAAGTAGGGCGGCACCGGAGTCCCGGTGCCGCCCTACTTCGCTCAAAGCGGAAAACTCAGTGCAGTCGATCGTGGTGAAAACACCCGTCCGCCTGCGTTTTTACTTGTCTTCGCTCTCGGCGGAATCAGACGCATCCGCTTCGGTTTCGTCCTCGCTGCTGCCGAACAGTTCAGCGGTGTCGACAACGGCGCCGGAGGTGTCCTTGACACCGGCCGACTCGACGACGGACGCGAGAGCCTTGCCACGACGGACGTCTGCGAAGACGGCGCCGAGCTGGTTGGCCTGCTGGATCTGCTGGATGAACTGCTCAGGAGCCATGCCGTAACGCTGCGCCTGGAACAGGATGCGCTCGGTGAGCTCGTCCTGACCGACGGTGACGTTGCCCGCATCGGCGATCGAGTCGAGCAAGAGCTGCGTCTTGACGGAGCGCTCAGCGGCTTCCTGGGCATCCTTGTCGAACTCTTCGCGGCTGCTGCCCTGCTCTTCGAGGAGCTTGTTCAGTGCCTCTTCGTCGTGATCGAGACCGTGAACGGCGTCATGCAGGGCAGCATCGACCTCAGCCTTGACGACGGCTTCCGGCAACGGAACCTCGACCGTCTCGAGCAGCTGCTCGAGAACCTTGTCGCGGATCTGACCGGCCTGCTCGACCTTGCGGACGCGTGCGACGCGCTCGCGGAGGTCAGCCTTCAGTTCTTCCAGGGTGTCGAACTCGCTGGCGAGCTGAGCGAACTCGTCGTCCTCAGCCGGAAGCTCGCGCTCCTTGACCGTCTGCACGGTCACGGTGACAACAGCTTCCTTGCCCGCGTACTCGCCGGCGACCAGCGTCGACGTGAAGTCCTTGGACTCCCCCGCCTTGAGGCCGATGATGGCTTCGTCGAGGCCCTCGATGAGCTGGCCCGATCCGACCTCGTGCGACAGTCCGCTAGCGGTTGCCTCGGCAACGTTCTCGCCGTCGACGGTGGCCGACAGGTCGATGGAGACGAAGTCGCCGTCCTCGACTGCGCGGTCGACGCCGGTGAGGGTGCCGAAACGCTGACGCAGCGAAAGCAACTGCTCTTCGATGGCTTCGTCGGTGATCTCGATCGGATCGACCTCGACGTTGATGGAGCTGAAGTCAGGGAGCTCGATCTCGGGGCGCACGTCGACCTCGGCGGTGAACTCGAGGAGCTCGCCGTCTTCGATCTTGGTGACCTCGATCTCGGGCTGGCCGATGGCCTTCACGCCGGCGCTGGTGACAGCCTCGGAGTAACGCGACGGCAGAGCGTCGTTGACGACCTGCTCGAGCACAGCGCCGCGACCGACACGTGCTTCGAGGAGGCGAGCCGGAGCCTTGCCGGGACGGAAGCCGGGGAGACGAATCTGCTGCGCGAGGGCCTTGTAGGCCTTGTCGAAATCAGACTTGAGTTCCGCGAAGGGCACCTCAACGTTGATACGGACTCGCGTCGGGCTGAGCTGCTCGACGGTGCTCTTCACGAAACTTCGCTCCTTCGTCTGGTCTTGCTCACAACTTGTGTTGAATCGGTACTGCTGTCTGGCGCGGCACTTCACTCCCGGACTTACTGGAGGTGAAGTGCCATGTACGTACTTGTCGGGATGACAGGATTTGAACCTGCGACCCTCCGCTCCCAAAGCGGATGCGCTACCAAGCTGCGCTACATCCCGTTTCCGATCACATGAAACACACGATACGGCCATCCGAGGCCACGAAGACCGCGGGCCACAAAGGCAGCCACCATCGGTGACCGCGCACAACCCTATCGCGCTCACTACTCTCTCACGAACCCGACCGCCGTTTGTACACGGCCCGCCTGCCCGACCCCGTCAGTATGTCATCCGACCGCCGCCACATACAGCCTTGGCTGAACGAAACGTGATGACAGCCGGAATCAGAAGCCGGGCCGCAAGGCAAGACACCCCGACTCGCCGGGCATTTCGGCAATTCCCCAGGTGAAAGACGGTATCGAACTTCTCCAATCCCCCGATTATGAAATCCGGTGGGGCATTGGGTACAGTTTCGTATCGCAGACGACGAACACGGCGATCCCGAGTTGTCGTATGCACGGGGATGTAGCTCAATGGTAGAGCCTCAGTCTTCCAAACTGATCACGCGGGTTCGATTCCCGTCATCCCCTCCATCAGGAGGGAAACTCCACAAAAATCCGCATCGGCCTGGCCGGTGCGGATTTTTTGTATTCAGACTTTGTGCACTCAGGCCACTCCCCTGTGGTCCGTATCCTGGAGTTGTCCGGATCGATTCTGCTCGGGAGGCCACTCGTGACCACGATTCTTCTCATACTCGTCGTTCTGGCCGTAGTCGTATTTCTGGTCATGAAAAGCCAGCAACGCGGTTCCGGCCACAGCGCAACACAACTCGACGACGCGAAAGCCGATGCCAGGCAGGCGATCGAACGCCTCGGCGGTCAGGTCTACAACCTGACCGGCAGTGACGACGCGTCGCGCCAAGCCCTCGCCGACGCGGCCGAACGGTACAACGCCGCAGGCTCGCAGATCGATCAGGCCGCAACGCCGGTGCAAGCACGTCTCGCGAAACAGACTGCGCTGGAAGGGCTTTACTACATCCGCGCGGCGCGGGTGGCAATGGGCATGGATCCGGGACCGGAAGTTCCTTCCATCGACGGACAGAAGGCTGCGGGTTCGGTCACCGAAGACCGTGAGGTCGAATTCGAGGGCCGCAAGGTCGCGGCATCACCCAATCCGTCGTCGCACACACCCAACTACTACCCCGGTGGCCGAGTCGCCGGACGCCCGGTCCCGGCCGGCTGGTACTCCGAACCCTGGTGGAAGCCTGCCCTCGTCGCCGGCGCCTGGGGTCTGGGTTCGATGATGCTGTTCTCGACCATGTTCTCCGGTATGGCCGGGGTTCCTTACGGCGCAGAAGCTTTCGCGCAGGGGGGCGATACGGGAGCCGGCGACTCGGGAGATCAGGGTATGGACGCCGGTGACTCGGGAGCGGATCAAGGAAGTGTCGACAACACCGATTTCACCGCAGACGGTGGAGGCAGCGACTACGGGGACTTCGGAGGCGGCGATTTCGGTGGTGGGGACTTCGGAGGCTTCGACTTCTAAACCGACTGGCACACCGGGCACCAGAACAGGTTTCGCGCCTCCATGACGGAATGCAGGATCGGTGTGCCGCACACGCGGCACGGCGATCCTGCTCTTCTGTAAACGTAAGTCCGCGGACGATCCTTCGCGTACGCCGGATCACCGTTGTCGTGCTCGGCGCGAACGACGTGCATCTTCCCGCGCCTGACACCAACCTTCATCAATTCGACAAGATCTGCCCACATGGCAGTCCATTCGTCGTGAGAGACGAGATTCCCCGGTCGTTCGGGGTTGATTCCGTGGCGAAAGAGAAGTTCGGCGCGATAAACGTTGCCGACACCCGCCAGGACCGCTTGGTCCATGAGCAGCGCGCCGATCGCCTTCTTGGACTTGGAGATTCGCACCCACGCCTTGCGCGGATCCGCGCCTCGGCGCAGTGGGTCCGGCCCGAGTCTGGCCTCGATCGCGGCAACCTGAGGCGGCAGCAGGACTTCGCAGGCGGTGGGACCACGAAGGTCGGTGCCGAAATCGGCACCGACCATTCGCATCCGGACCTGGCCTACCGGTTCTTCCATCGGCAGGGCGGAGTCGGTGAACTTTCCGTACAGCCCGAGGTGTACGTGAACTGTCAATCCGTTGTCATAGGTGTGCCAGAGGTGCTTCCCCCAGGCATCCGAGGACGTGAGTACGTGTCCGTCCACCAGACGCGCGTCCTCGGCGAATCTGCCTTGCGGGCTGAGGACGCGGACCGGTGAACCGACGAACTTGCGGGCATGCAACCGTGCCAGTCGATGCAGGGTATGACCTTCAGGCACGGAACAACTTTCGGATCAGGCTTGCGGCAGAGCCGGTGCGACGCCGGTCTTCTCGTACTCGGACAAGATGTCGATACGACGCTGATGACGCTCTTCACCCGACCATGCGGTGGCGAGGAAAGCGTCGACGATGGCGAGTGATTCCTCGAGGGAATGCATACGTCCGCCGATGCCGATCAGCTGAGCGTTGTTGTGCTCGCGGGCCAGCTTCGCCGTTTCGACGCTCCAAGCGAGAGCGCACCGTGCGCCGGGAACCTTGTTCGCGGCGATCTGCTCACCGTTGCCACTGCCACCCAGGACGATTCCCAGGCTGCCCTCGTCGGCAACGACGCGCTTTGCGGCTTCGATGCAGAATGCCGGGTAGTCGTCCACGGCGTCGTACTCGTGAGCACCACAGTCGATAGCCTCGTGGCCGTTCGCTTTCAGGTGTTCGATGATCTCGTTCTTACGTTCGAATCCGGCATGGTCGGCACCCAGGTATACGCGCATGGCGACAATTCTCTCAGGCCCGACCAGCCGGGCGCACCCGGGTCGACGTCACACTTTCAGGAACACGCATCGCCGCGCGAGCGCACCTATCGTGGTGCCCATGTACCCCGTCAACGGCCAGGCCGCTGCACCCGCCGTTCGTGTGTCACCAGGCAGTGACGCGGTTCGCCACCCGTGGGAAATCCCGCTACTCGTGCTCGCCGTTCTGACGACAGTCGTCACCTATGTGGTGGCGATCGTTCTGATCGCTGCGGGTGATCTGTCGACGTGGATCCTCGTGGTGCTCGCGGCTCCGATCCTGCTGTTCCTCGCGCGAGGTCAGCTGTACGGATCGCAGCAGGTCAACGGAATCAAGATGACGCCTTCGCAATTTCCGGAGGGGTATCAGCTGGTCGCCGAGGCCGCGGCACGGTTCGGCATGAAAACTCCGCCGGATGCCTACGTCGTGCTGGGGAACGGACGGATCAACGCATTTGCGTCAGGGCACGGATTTCGGCGTTTCGTCGTCGTCTACAGCGACCTGTTCGAGGTCGGTGGGCAGGCCCGCGAGCCCGATGCGCTCGCATTCATCATCGGTCACGAGGTCGGCCACATCGCTGCTGGGCATGCGTCGTACTGGCGCCAGTGGGGACAGTTCGCGTCGAACTACATTCCGGTGATCGGGTCTTCGCTGTCGCGTTCCATGGAGTACACGGCAGACAACTTCGGTTTTCACATGCGCCCACAGGGCGCACCGGGCGCCATGGGTGTCCTCGGCGCCGGAAAGTATCTCGTGGGTCTGGTCGGGTTCGACGAACTCGCCGATCGCGCGACACTCGAATCCGGTTTCTTCCCGTGGTTCGTCAACATCTTGTCGTCGCATCCGGTGCTGACCTGGCGTGCGGCCGCGCTTCGCAACCGCACGCACTCAGGGCATCTGTTCTTCCGGCCCGGTCAGCTCTACCGAAATCCGGCGCTCACTACCGCTCAGTCGAACTGAGGATCCTCGTTGCGGGTCCGCTTGAGCTCGAAGAAGTGCGGGTAGCCGGCCAGCGCGACGGCGCCGTCCCACACCTTGCCTGCATCCTCGCCGCGCGGGATACGTGACAGCACGGGACCGAAGAACGCCACGCCGTTGACATGGATCGTCGGGGTTCCGACGTCGGGTCCGACGGCGTCCATGCCCTTGTGGTGGCTCTCACGCAGTGCCTCGTCGTACTTGTCGGTGTCGGCAGCCTCGGCCAGTTCGGGCGGCAGTCCGACCTCGGCGAGCGACGACTTGATGACGTCGGCGAAGTCCTTGTTGCCCTCGTTGTGAATCTTCGTACCCATGGCCGTGTACAGCGGCAGCAGGATCTCGTCACCCTTCAGCTGCGCTGCAGCGATAGCGACGCGGACCGGGCCCCAGGCCTTGGTCATCATCTCGCGGTACTCGTCGGGGAGGTCGCGGCCCTCGTTGAGAACCGCAAGGCTCATCACGTGGAACTTGGCCTCGATGTCGCGTACCTGCTGGGCCTCGAGAATCCAGCGCGAGGTGATCCAGCACCACGGGCAGAGCGGGTCGAACCAGAAGTCAGCAGTGTCCGTGGTCTTACTCGAGGTTGCGCTCACGAAGAAACTCCCTATCAGTTCTTGTCGGTCAGGTTCTGTCAGTTCGGGGACATACTCCCGTTCTGCCAACAATCATGAACCCGTAATCCTTCCCGCGCTTTCCCCCGAACCACCTTCCGATCGCAGTAGTGTCGAAAAGAAACGAGTACGAAGGAGTGGTTCAGTAATGAGCACCAACCGGAGATTCGTGATCGTCGGCGGCGGGCTCGCGGGCGCAAAGATCGCAGAAGCCCTGCGTGACAGAGATTTCGACGGTGAGATCACCGTATTGAGCGAAGAAGACCACCTTCCGTACGAGCGGCCGCCGCTGTCGAAAGAGTTCTTCGCAGGCAAGAAGACACTCCCCGAATTCACCGTCCACGACGGCGAGTGGTTCCGCGACCATCACATCGATCTGAGTCCGGGAACGACGGCAACGGCCATCGACCCCGCTGCGCACACCGTGTCACTTCCGGACGGTTCCACGATCAGCTACGACAAGCTCGCCTTGGCCACCGGCTCACGTTCGCGGCGCCTCGACATCCCGGGGTCCGACGCCGAGGGCGTTCACTACGTGCGAACAGTCGATCAAGCCGCTGCGCTACTGCGCACCCTGGCCGCCGACAAGAAGCTCGTCGTGATCGGTGCCGGCTGGATCGGTCTCGAAATTGCCGCGTCGGCTCGCGGTTTCGACGTCGATGTCACCGTGCTCGAGCATGCCGGCCTTCCGCTCGAATCGACCCTGGGCCCGGAAATGGGTGAGGTCTTCGCCGCTCTGCACCGCCAGAACGGCGTCGACTTGCGCACTGGCACGGACGTCAGCGCAATCTCTGTCGACGGCGATCACGCCGCCGGCGTCACTTTGAGCGACGGCACCGTGATTCCAGCCGACGCCGTATTGATTGCTGTCGGCGCGTTGCCGAACACCGAGTTGGCGTCGGAGGCGGGTATCGACGTCGACAACGGAGTTCTCGTCGACGCCGGTCTGCAGAGCAGCGACCCCGACGTCGTTGCAGTAGGCGACATCGCGGCCGCACAGCATCCGATTCTGAATGCACGAATTCGGGTGGAGCACTGGGCAAACGCACTCAACCAACCCGAGACCGCCGCAGACACCATGTTGGGTCGGCCCGCCGAGTACGTGCGCATGCCGTATTTCTTCACCGATCAGTACGACCTCGGGATGGAATACGTGGGTCACGCGCCGCACGGCGGCTACTCCCGTGTCGTCACTCGCGGCGATGTCGACAAGCGCGAGTTCCTGGCCTTCTGGCTCGATTCCGCGAACAAGGTGCTCGCCGGCATGAACGTGAACATCTGGGATGCCGGTGACGCCATCAAGGAATTGGTCGCCTCTTCGCGTCCCGTCGATCCGGAACGGCTGGCCGATCCGGAGATTCCGCTGGCAGAAGTGTCCGCTTGAGTAGAGCCGTTCTCTTCGTGATGGGATGGACGTAATAGATCCGCACCATCTACGAGGAGATCTTTGTGGTCGCACCGAACCTGACACGCGAAACCGCAGCGAAACGGTCAGCAATCCTGACCGTCGAGAACTACCTGATCGAACTCGATCTCACGGACGGCAACGACGCACCCGGCGAGGAGACGTTCTCTTCGAAGACCACCGTCACGTTCACGGCTACGGCCGGAGCAAGCAGCTTCATCGACATCGTCGCGGCCCGAGTCCATTCCGCGGTCCTCAACGGCACCGCACTCGACGTCTCCGACTACGACGAGTCGACGGGCATCAGCCTTCCCGACCTCGCTGCCGACAACGAGTTGGTCATCGAGGCCGATTGCATCTACTCCCACACCGGCGAGGGGCTGCACCGATTCGTCGACCCGACCGATGACACCGTCTACCTCTACTCACAGTTCGAGACGGCTGACGCCAAGCGCATGTTCGCGTGCTTCGATCAGCCCGATCTGAAGGCGACCTTCGACGTCCGCGTCACCGCTCCCACGTCGTGGAAGGTCATCTCCAACTCCGCGGTCGTCGAGACCCTCGCCGCCGATCCCGGCAAGCACGTTTTCCGGACCACCCCGAAGATGAGCACGTACCTGGTGGCGCTCATCGCCGGTCCCTACGCGCAGTGGACCGACAACTACTCCGACGAGCACGGCGACATCCCGCTCGGAATCTTCTGCCGCGCTTCGCTGGCCGAGTTCATGGACGAGGAGCGGCTTTTCACCGAGACCAAGCAGGGATTCGACTTCTACCACCGCAACTTCGGTGTTCCCTATGCCTTCGGCAAGTACGACCAGCTCTTCGTCCCCGAATTCAATGCGGGCGCGATGGAGAATGCCGGCGCCGTGACCTTCCTCGAGGACTACGTCTTCCGCTCCAAGGTGACCCGCTACTCGTACGAGCGTCGTGCCGAGACGGTGCTGCACGAAATGGCGCACATGTGGTTCGGCGACCTCGTCACGATGGCGTGGTGGGACGACCTGTGGCTCAACGAGTCGTTCGCGACCTTCGCTTCGGTCCTGTGCCAGACCGAGGCCACGGAGTACACGAACGCCTGGACGACGTTCGCCAACGTCGAGAAGTCGTGGGCATACCGCCAGGATCAGTTGCCGTCGACGCACCCGATTGCCGCGGACATTCCGGACCTGGCTGCCGTCGAGGTCAACTTCGACGGCATCACCTACGCGAAGGGCGCCAGCGTCCTCAAGCAGTTGGTCGCCTACGTCGGACTCGAGCCGTTCCTCGCCGGACTGCGTGAGTACTTCCGTGAGCACGCATTCGGAAACGCAACATTCGACGATCTGCTGGGCTCACTCGAAAAGTCCTCGGGCCGTGACCTTTCCGACTGGGGTCGACAGTGGCTCAAGACCACCGGTTTGAACATCCTGCGCCCCGACTTCGATGTCGACGCAGACGGAAAGTTCACCCGCTTCGCCGTCCTGCAGGACGGTGCGGCACCAGGCGCCGGCGAGCGGCGAATCCACCGGATCGCCATCGGCATCTACGACGACGTCGACGGCAAGTTGGTACGAAGCCATCGCGTCGAACTCGACCTCGATGCCGTGGAAAGCACGGATGTCCCCGCACTTGTCGGCGTCGCCCGCGGTGCACTCGTGTTGGTCAACGACGACGATCTCACCTACGGCTCCGTGCGACTCGATCCCGAATCTTTGGCGACGGCGATCGAGCGGGTCGGCGACATCACCGTCTCACTCCCCCGCACCCTGGTCTGGTCGGCGGCGTGGGAAATGACTCGTCAGGCCGAACTGAAGGCACGCGACTTCGTCGCGCTGGTCGAGCGCGGCATCAGTTCAGAGACCGAAGTCGGTGTGGTGCAACGTCTCTTGCTCCAAGCCCAAACCACCATCGGCTCCTACGCAGATCCGGCCTGGGCCGAGGCCGAAGGCGCGGCGAGCTTCGCCAATCGGTTGCTCGAACTCGCACGTGAGGCAGAGGCCGGGTCCGACCACCAGCTGGCATTCGTCAACGCACTCACCGGTGCAGCACTCTCCCCGTGGCACACCGAGGTACTGCGCGAATTGCTCGACGCCGATCCCTCCACCGTTGGGCTCGACGGCCTGATCGTCGACACGGACCTGCGCTGGCGCATCGTCGGGGCACTGGCAGCTGCCGGTGAGATCGACGCCGAAGGAACCGCAACTCCGTTCATCGACGCCGAAGCCCAGCGTGACCCGACCGCTGCGGGCGCTCGTCAGGCCGCGGCGGCCGCGGCCGGACGTCCGCAGGCTGCTGTCAAGGAAGAGGTCTGGGCGAAGGTCGTCGGCGACGACTCGGTGCCCAACATCACCGCACGATCGATCATCGGCGGGTTCGCTCGCGAAGGCCAGGACGAATTGCTCGAACCCTTCGTCTCCCGTTACTTCGCCGACATCGCGGCGGTGTGGGAACGACGCTCGAGCGAAGTGGCACAGACCGTCGTCATCGGGCTGTACCCGGCGTGGTCGATCTCCGCAGAATCCGTCGCGGCGGCAGACCGATTCCTCGAAGGCGACATCCCTCCCGCGTTACGTCGTCTGGTCGTCGAAGGCCAGGCCGGTGTGGTTCGTTCACTCGCAGCACGAAAGTTCGACGCGAGCTGACATGCGAAAGGCCGGTGCCCGCGTCGATTCTCACGAATCGACGCGGGCACCGGCCTGTGTCTGACAAACAGTTACGGCGCTGAAATTGCGGCTGCCATAACGCGGATGGCACTGATCAGTCCGTCGATCAGGTTGCCTTCACTGAAGGATGCAACAGCTGCCGTTGCTCCGAGCTGGGTAACGCGATCAGTGACCCGATCGGCGATTGCCCGCCCGCTGCGTACCTCGACGGTGCGCTGGTTGGGCGAGACGGCGATCAGCACGGAACGCTCGGCTTCGGGCGTGGTCGGGAACAGTGCGTCGGCACCCGCTGCCGGATCAGAACCGAGATCACCGATGTAGGCGTTGAATCGCACCTTGGTGGCCCGCGTCGCTTCGGTCATCGCGACGTCGAGCGCGACCAGGTCCATGGTCTCGAACGGAAGATCGTCGGTGAACGGCTCGCCGATGCGGTGCACACCGGAAACGCGTCCGCTGGACGTGACGACGCTGCCGACGGGCAGGTCCTCGGGCGCTACTGCGAGCGCGGTCGAATGATCACCACTTGCCACTTGCGGACCCTCCGATCAGATCAGCCGAACCGGCTTCGATTGCGTGTGCACTGCCGTGATGGCCACCGCGAACGGTGACTTCGTCGACAGCACTCCACAGCACGGGAGCGTGATCCCACGACTCACCGAGATGGAACGCCGGCGGAACCGGTCCCGGCGTCTTCTTCCCGAGGAAGGACGCAGCCGCGAAGAACGCGGTGATCAAGGCCGGAATCCCAACGTATATCAGTACTACCTCGAGAATGCTCACACCAGATAACGTAGCCCAGAACGCCAGGAAGGAAAGCGTCAGGGCCACAAATTCTCGGGCAATTTCGTTTCGGTGACGACAGAACGCCGCTCAGGCTGCGCCCACGCCGACACATAGCTCAGGCTGCGCCCACGCCGACACATAGCTCAGGCTGCGCCCACGCCGAGATACGGCATCCACGCCGGATGCAATTCCTTGGTCGCCGCGAGCAGACGCCAATGCGGACCGGACGGGGGAACCAATTCCGCACGGAGAGTCCATCCGAGTTCGCTGAGCATCTTGTCGGCCTTGCGGTGATTGCAGGGGGCACAGCACGCGACGCAGTTCTCCCACGAATGCCCGCCACCTCGGCTGCGAGGAACGACGTGGTCGATGGTTTCGGCTTTGGCTCCGCAGTACGCACATCGGAAGTGGTCACGATGCATCAGTGCGGCACGGGTCATGGGGATGCGGGCGCGATACGGAACGCGCACGTAGGTGCGCAATCGAATGACCGAGGGAACCTGCACCGACCAGTCCGCAGAATGGACTACCGGGCCTTGTTCGTCCTCGTGGACGGTATCGGCCTTGCCGCAGGCCATCAGTACGACCGCGCGCCTGGCAGGAAGGGCGGTCAGCGGTTCGTACGTGACGTTGAGCAGTAGCACCCGACGTTTTACCCACTCGGGCACAACGCGATCGGGAGGGAACATCTCGAGGTGAGAATGCTCTTCGGAAAAGAGTGGGTCAGCAGTGTGCGCGAACCCGTCAGGAACAACTTCCAGAACAGCCCCTAACGCGTGGTCGTTCCGCGCGCTAGTGGGCTGGAGTTGTCGGTGATTGCGTGCAGCATGTCGGTTCTTCATACGACCTCCGGGAGACTGCCCCCAAGTTGACCACGGATGATCGCGTTACGCACTCCCATTTCGAACAAAATTGCCAGGACGGCCGGTGAATTTCCGGTGAATGGGTACGCACTCCGACCCGATGCAACCGTCGTCGACCCGGAAACCGACCACTACGGCCGTCAGGCACAATGGAACTTGCCATGAATGACGTACAGCACGACGTGCAGCAGACCTTCTACGACGCCGTCGGCGGAGCCGAGACGTTTCACAAGCTCACCGCGCGATTCTACGAAGAAGTCGCGAAGGACGAGGTTGTGCGCCCGCTCTACCCCGAGGCGGATCTCGGCCCGGCCGAGCGGCGGATGCGGATGTTCCTCGAGCAGTACTGGGGCGGGCCGCACACGTACTCGGAGGAACGTGGGCACCCGCGTCTGCGGATGCGCCACAATCCCTTCGTGATCGGCCCGATCGAGCGTGATGCGTGGCTTCGGTGCATGCACGTCGCAATCGCGTCCATTGACGAGAAGACCCTGAGCCCGGTGCACCGCAAGCAGTTGATCGACTACATGGAGATGGCTGCTGCGTCCATGGTGAACTCCGCCATCTGACCGTTTACTTCGCCTTCGGCCTGAACACACGCGCGATCCGGCGGGCCGCTCGTACCCCGAACGACACCGTGGGATGCAGGGGAGAACTCAAGATTGCGTGCTTGCGCACGTACTCTTCGACCTCCCACTCCGACCAGCTGCCCGCACGGAACAGTGCGGCATCGCCGACGCCCAGGGTTCGTTTCGCGATTCCGTCGCCCTGAACGGTGACCGACCCTTCGATGATGTGCACGATTTCGTCCGCATGGAAGTACCAGCGGAAGCGCCCCTTCGTGCAATCCCAGACGTGCGTAGTCGTGGTCCCGTCTTTACTCGCCGACCATTGCGCCGACCGTGCAACCGGTGTGCCGAAGATTATCCAGTCACGGTTGATCGGATCATCGTCGAGCAGTACGTGATCCAAACTGACCGCTTCGATTGCCGACAAAGTCAAGGCCAAGCCCCCTTGGTTGAATTCTCGATACTTCTCCCCCGGCAGTAACACCAAAGTTGCCACATGGAGTCACCGCGTGAATGCAAAGTACACCAAGGCTAGGTAAAGAGTCACGCTTTTGCCGTGTCCAAGTCGTGAGAGTGCCAGACGTTTGGCACTATGAACTGCTGTGAGCACCCCCGCGGATTCGTCCTCTGTAAGCCGGCCCGAAGCCCCGTGGTGGAACGAGGCGGTCTTCTATCAGATCTATCCGCGTTCCTTTGCCGATTCGGGCAGTGACGGTATCGGCGACCTCGGCGGAGTCGAGGAGAAACTCGGCTACCTCGAACTGCTCGGCATCGACGCGATCTGGTTGAGCCCGGTGATGAAGTCACCTATGGCAGACCACGGCTACGACGTCTCGGACCCTCGCGACATCGATCCCCTGTTCGGTGATCTGGCGACGATGGATTCGCTGATCACGTCAGCCCACGAGCGCGGAATCAAGGTCACCATGGACCTGGTCCCGAACCACACGAGTGATCAGCACGAGTGGTTCAAGGCAGCCCTGGCGTCGGCGCCCGGTTCTGCGGAGCGATCCCGCTACATCTTCCGAGACGGCAAAGGTGAAAAAGGCAACGAACCGCCGAACAACTGGCCGAGCATCTTCGGCGGCCCGGCATGGACCCGCGTCAGCGAAGCCGACGGAACACCCGGCCAGTGGTACCTGCACATCTTCGCCAAGGAACAGCCGGACCTGAACTGGGACAACCCCGAGGTCTTCGACGACCTCGCCAAGACTCTGCGCTTCTGGCTCGAACGCGGAATCGACGGATTCCGCATCGACGTGGCCCACGGAATGGCCAAGCCCGACGGTTTGCCGGACCACGACTGGGAGCTCAACGAGCTCATGCGCAATTCCGACGACGACCCGCGGTTCAACAATCCGGCAGTTCACGAAATCCACCGCGGCATCCGCAAGGTCATGGACGAGTTCCCGGAGGCGATGACCGTCGGCGAGATCTGGGTGAAGGACAACCAGAAGTTCGGCGAATACATCCGGCCAGACGAACTGCATCTCGGATTCAACTTCCGGCTTGCAGAAACCGAATTCTCCGCCGAGTCCGTCCGAGAGGCCGTGGAGAACTCCCTCGCGGCCGTCGCCGAGGTCGGGGGTGTGCCCACGTGGACACTGTCGAATCACGACGTCGAACGTGAAGTCACGCGCTACGGCGGGGGCGAGATCGGAACGCAACGCGCACGGGCGATGATCCTCGTCGAGTTGGCGCTTCCGGGCGCGAGCTTCATCTACAACGGAGCCGAACTCGGCCTGCCGAACGTCGACCTGCCCGACGATGCACTACAGGACCCGGTCTGGGAACGATCCGGGCATGCCGAGAGAGGACGCGACGGCTGTCGAGTGCCCCTTCCCTGGGAAGGAACCGAGCCGCCTTTCGGATTCACCACCGGTGCGAGCACCTGGCTGCCGATGCCGGCCGAGTGGTCGACGCTCACCGTGGAGGCTCAGATCGAGGATGTGGACTCGATGCTCTCGCTGTATCGCGCCGCCCTCGAACTTCGTAGCGCCAGGCCGGAGTTTTCCGGCACCGACATCGATTGGTACGGCAGTCCCCCCGGCTGCCTCGCTTTCCGTCGACGCGGCGGTCTGATCTGCGCTCTCAACACCACGGAGGTGCCGATCGCACTGCCGAGCGGGCAGCTGCTGTTGAGCAGCGCACCACTCGTCGACGGTCAGTTGCCCGTCAACGCTGCGGCGTGGCTGATCTGACCGAACACTCTCGCACGTCGTCAGGCGGCGGCCCCATCGCGCTGGAGGTGGCCGTCGCCTGAACTCCTACCGCGCAACCATCAGCGGTATCGAACCACCGCGGTGACGGTAGATCGAACCAAACCGTGCATCGAGGCGCACCCACGATCGACTCGCCCGCACCCGAACCAGCTCCGACGCGTCGATCTGTTCGAGATCGATGTCCGCAGTCATCGCTTCGGATCCGGCGTGCGGAACGAATCCCATTGCGGTCAAGGCAAAAATAACTCGCATCGAGATCCCGACCGTGCCTGACGGACCACTGACCTCGAGCACGTCCTGATCGAGCAACGACGCCGGCGGACCGTGACTACTTCCATGCTCGAGCGCCAAGGCGTTGCCCCGCTGCGCCAGTTCGATCAACACCCGGGCGGGTACGTCGTCCAGGTGCTCGAAGCCGTCCATCGGCGGCAACGCCCCACGCCACGCCGAATCCATGGCGAACCCCGGATCGATCAGCTCACCTGTTGCCTGCTCCACCGCCGAGAGCAACTGATCGCCGGCAGCCGACGTGTCGTCAGGGTTGATGGTGCCCGCCACGGTTCGCGTCGCCAGAGCGTCGAAACCCGTTGACGCCCAGACGCTCAGGTGCGCATCGCCGCGTCGACGCATTCGGATGACCGCGGACTCGTCCAAACGCAAGGCGTGACCGATGAAGCCGGCCAAGTTCTTTCGCTCGGCCTCCTCGGGCACGGTCAGGACACGTTCATGCACGTTGCCAGCTCTCCAAGTACTCCCGCTCGGGCCCGCTGAGGCGGCGCAGACGTTGAGTGTCGATATCGAAGGCCGCGATCTGAGTCGATGCCACGATGGACGGCGGGACGCTGAGATCGGCGCCGCGGGGGCGAACCTCGTACGCGATGGTGAAGTCCACCGCGCGAACCTTTTCCACCCACATGAAGACATCGAGCGGTGAATCGTCGTGCCGCAGTTGCCCGCGGTACCGCACATGGAGATCGGCAATCACAGCCCCGTCACGCAGGGTGACCGTCGGGCGCGAGTCTTCGAACAACCAAGGAATCCTCGCCTCTTCGAGCAACGTCACCATCCGTGCGTGGTTGATGTGCTGGAAGGCATCCATGTCGGACCACCGAACCACAACTTCGGCGTGGAATCCTTCGCTCAACGTCCTACCTCCGATCGGGTGCCCATGCTGCGCACCATGCTACGAACCTGACGCGCCGCCACCGAGAGCGTCGCGAGGTCAAGCGTCCCAGACTCGAAGATCTCGACGAGAGCTGCCCTCGCCCGACTCAGCCGCGAGGCGTTGGTCGATTCCCATTCGTCGATCTTCTCCTGCGGCGACTCCCCCGGCTCGCCGCCGGCCAGAACCTCCATCGTCAACTGCCGCAGCGAACTGTAGAGGTCGTCTCGCAACGCGAGCCGAGCAAGCGAGTGCCAGCGATCGCCGCGCTCGAGTCCCGAGACCGCGCTCAGCAGCCAGTCGATTCCCAGATGCGCGTCCAAGGCGTAATACAGCTCCGCGACTTCGGTGATGTCGTGATCTGCGATGTCGGCGATATCCGCGATGTCGAGCAGGCAGTAGACGTCGAGCAGTCGGAACACGTCCAGCGCCAACGCTTCCGGAGCCCCGCGATCGATCACGGATTGAGCGCGCACGAGCAGATCGTCGAGCTGGTGGCCGGCGAGCAGCCCCGGAACCAGCGGCGCCGTCGCCCGATACGCTGCCGAGTAGCGCGCAACTTCGGCGCCGACCGCGATCGGCTGGGGCCGATTGGCCAGGAACCACCGCGACGCGCGGTCGAGCAAGCGGCATGACTCCACGATCAGCTCGTTTTCGATCTCTGCACTGACGCCGGCCGAGCGGATTCGCGACCACACCTCGTCGAGCGCAAAGACCTCTCGCACAGCGGCGTACGCGCGGATCGAGTCGGTACTGCTCGCTCCGGTCTCCTCGGCCAAGCGGTAGGCGTACGTGATTCCGCCGTTGTCGATCACTTCGTTCACGAGCATCGTCGCGACGATCTGCCGCCGCAATGGGTGTGCTTTGATCTCCGTTTCGAACCGATCGCGAACAGCGGTCGGGAAGTACTGCGGGATCTGCTGGGCGAAGAAATCGTTGTCCGGCAACTCGGTTGCGAGCAGATCGTCCTTGAGTGAAAGCTTGACGTGCGCCGTCAGCGTCGCCAATTCCGGCGACGTCAGACCCACACCAGCCTCGAGTCGACGCTCGATCTCCTTGTCGGTCGGCAACGCCTCGAGCTTGCGGTCAAGGCCACGTGCCTTGGTCAGATCCGTCAACTGACGGCGGTGAACACCGAGCATCTGCGGCGCGGTCACGCGGGAGATTCCGAGCAGCGCGTTCTGGGCGATGTTGTCCGCCAACACCAACGCCGCCACGTCGTCGGTCATCGACGCCAGCAACGGATTCCGTTCTTGCGTCGGCAGTAACTGCGAACGCACGAGCGAATCGAGAAGGATCTTGATGTTCACTTCGTGATCGGAGCAGTCGACCCCGGCCGAGTTGTCGATGGCGTCGGTGTTGATGTGACCGCCGTTGGCGCTGAACTCGATTCGTCCCAGAGCAGTCACGCCGAGGTTGCCGCCCTCACCGATCACCTTGACTCGTAGGTCTTGACCGTCGACTCGCACCGCGTCGTTGCTCTTGTCTCCGACCTGCGCGTTCGTCTCGGTCGAAGCCTTGACGTATGTACCGATTCCGCCGTTCCACAGCAGATCCACCGGTGCCGACAGAATCGCCTGCATCAATTCCGGCGGCGAGAGCTTCGTGACCCCCTCGGCCAGACCCAGTGCGATTCTGACGCTTTCGGCGATCGGAACCGACTTGACCGTGCGGTCCCAGACGCCGCCACCTTCACTGATCAGGCTCTTGTCGTAGTCGGCCCATGACGACCGTGGCAACTCGAAAAGTCGTTGACGTTCGACGAACGAGCTCGGTGCATCCGGGTTCGGATCGAGGAAGATGTGTCGATGGTCGAACGCGCCCACCAGACGGATGTGCCGACTGAGGAGCATTCCGTTGCCGAACACGTCTCCGCTCATGTCGCCGACGCCTACCGTCGTGAAATCCTGCGTCTGCGTGTCGACCCCGAGTTCGCGGAAGTGCCGCTTGACGCTTTCCCAGGCGCCGCGAGCGGTGATTCCCATGCCCTTGTGGTCGTATCCCACGGAGCCACCGGAGGCAAACGCGTCGCCGAGCCAGAAGTCGTACTTGGCGGCAACCGAATTCGCGAGATCCGAGAACGTCGCCGTGCCCTTGTCCGCGGCGACCACCAGGTAGCGATCCTGATCGTCCTTGCGCACCACTCGATCCGGCGTCACAACTTCGCCGGTGGCCGCGTGCACGTTGTCCGTGATGTCGAGCAATCCGGAGATGAACGTGGTGTAGCAGGCCTTGCCCGTTTCCAGCGTCGCCGTTCGATCAGCGGCCGGATCACCCGTCGGCAGAGGCGGATTCTTCACGACGAAGCCGCCCTTGGCGCCGACCGGCACGATCACCGCGTTCTTGACGGCCTGAGCCTTCACCAAGCCGAGCACCTCGGTGCGGAAATCCTCGCGCCGGTCGGACCAGCGGAGTCCGCCGCGCGCGACTGCGCCGAATCGCAGGTGGACGCCTTCGACCTCGGGTGAGTACACGTAGATCTCGAAAGCCGGCCGCGGCTTGGGCAACTCGCTGATCCGCGAGGGATCGAGCTTGACCGACAGGTAGTCGCGAGAGCGGCCATCGGCGTCGACGACGTAGAAATTGGTACGCAAGGTCGCCTTCACCAAGGAGAACATTCCACGCAGAATGCGATCGGCATCCAAGCTGAGCACCTCGTCGATGGACGCACGCAACTGCTCGTCCAATTCGGCGACGCGAATGTCGTCCTGTTTCTCGGGGTCGAACATCGCCTCGAACAACTGCACCAATGCAAACGCGGTCTGCGGGTGCGTTAGCGCGATTCCTTCGATGTGGAACTGACTGTACGGAAATGTGGCCTGGCGCAAATACTTTGCGTAAGCACGCAACACCACGGCTTGCCGCCAGGACATTCCGGCCCGCAGCACCAACTCGTTGAATCGGTCAGCTTCTGCCCGGCCGAACCAGACTGCACCGAATGCAGCCGTGAATCGCTTCTGGACCTCGGTCAGCGGGGCGGTACTGGTCTCGAGTGGCACCTGCGCATCGAGGTCGATCTCGACCGACGCCCGAAGATCCGCCGGTACCGACAATCCGAAATCGTAGATCCAGCACTGAACGCCGTCGAGTCGCTGCACGACGTGCGGTCGCTCGTCGAGAACTTCGACGCCGAGTGACTGCAGCACGGGGAGCACCTGACTCAACGAGATACCGTCGCCGCCGACGAAGAGCGTGAAGCGCCAGGCACCGGGCGCGGAGTCCACAGCGCGATAGAGCAGTACGTCGATCGCGCCTGGCGCCAACGCCTCGAGCCTGGCGATGTCGGCCAGCGCGCGTGACGGTTCGAAGTCCTCCTTGTATCCATCGGGAAGCACCCGCGAATACCGTTGCACCAGTTCCGGATCCACACCCGGAATGTCGCGAACAAGGTCGTTGATGCGGTCGTCCCAGCTACGACTGACTTCGGTCAGCAGGGCCTGAACTCGCTCGCGGTTGGCCTCGGAGACATCCAGATGAACCGGCTCACTGTCCGGATCGCGCCGGATCGTCACGTGCAACAGCGCAAGATCGTTCTCGGTAACCCGGGCGGTGTAATCAACTGTGCCTGGGCCGAATTCGCGCCACAACAGGTTTTGCATCGCCAGTCGCACCCGCGTCGTATACCGGTCGCGAGGCAGATACACCAAGCAGGATACGAACCGTCCGAACGTGTCCTCGCGGACGAAGAGTCGCACCTGTCGACGCAGCCCGATGCTGTGCACGGCGTGGACGGTCTCGAACAAGGTCTCGGCATCGCTCGAGAACAACTCGGTGCGCGGGAAGGACTGGATGACCTCGAGCATCGCCTGCCCGGAGTACGAATGCAGGTCGACACCGGCACGCGCGATGACTTCGCGGACGCGTCGCTCGATCAGAGGAATCGCGAGGACGTTCTCGTGGAGTGCGACCACGGTGAACACACCCAGGAATCTGTGCTCCCCCACGATGTTTCCCTCGTCGTCGAGGATCGAGACACCCACGAAGTACGGGTAGACAGCGCGGTGCACCGTGGCGGGGAACGATCCCTGCGTCAGGACCAGAAGCGGTCGATCCGGGAGATCTGCAACTGGAGGCAAACTCATCGGGCCTTCGGTGACCGCGTCGGAGCGCAGCACGCCGAGCCCGCTGCCGGCGACCGTGCGTGAGCCGTCCTTCGTGCCCTCGAATCGCCGGTATCCGAGTACGGCGTAGTTTCCGTCCGCCATCCACCGGAGCAGCCGAGCGGTATCGGAGAATTCTTCGGGGGTGATCCTCCCGGAGGCAGTTTCTGCAGCACTCTCCAACTCGTCGGCAACGCGCAGTTGCAGTGCCTTCATGTCCGGGGTGTCACCAACCACCTGGCGGACGTCCGCGAGCACTTTGCCGAGGTGGGCTTCGATCGCGTCGAGATCGGAATCCTCGACTTCGGAGTCCAACTGGACGTGCATCCAGGATTCTTGGATACCGCTGTCGCCCAAGGAAATCAGATTGCCCGCGTTGTCGCGTTCAACCGTCAGGATCGGATGGGCGAATTGACTGATTCCCACGCCTTGTCGGTTGAGCATCGCGGTAACGGACTCGACGAGCAACGACATGTCGTCGGTGACGATCTGGACGGCAGCGCCGAGACCCTCGGATCCTGACGGGCGGTACACACGCCATACGGCCGTGCCTGGCGTCCGCTGCCTCCCGAGCGCGAGATGCGCGAGCAGGACTCGATCCGATCGACCGTTGATGACATCGTCGCTGTCACCCTCGTCGATGTGCGTGAAAAAGGCCTCGCGAAGACGCGTCAACAACGTCGCTTCGTCGAGGCCTGTGCCCTGCTGCCGTACACGGTCTGTCATTCCTGGCTCACATCCTTGTGGGTTCTGATCGCCGCGACCAATCTCTGACTCGAGACTAGCCGCGGCAACCAGTACCTAGGGTGAACTGAGAAACGAAATCTACGATGTCGTCATCTGAACAAGCGATGCTTCGAGCACCGCACGTTCGCTGTCCGCCAGCGGTCTGGACTTTTCGGACACGGTGTCGAATCCGACCATCAACGCGTCGCCGAAGGCGCATTCGACACCCGCGTTGTCACGGATGACGTGCCGAACCGTGAACGAGGAAGTCCCGACGTGAGTCGTGAAGATCTCCACGTTCAACGGACCGGACCGATCGGTGACCGGCTTGAGGAACTCGATGGTCATCTTTCGAACCACGAGGTATCCCGGTCGGCCGCCGAGCGGCGCCAGTTTCGCTTCCAGGAACTGGATGCGAGCTTCCTGCATGTACTCGACGTAACGCGTGTTGTTGACGTGACCCAACCGGTCGGAATCGCCCCACCGGACCTGGATCTGCGCTGTGTATACGTCGGACACCGGATCAGTCCCTGGTGAGCTTGCGGTGAGTCACGCGGTGCGGGCGTGCGGCGTCGGGGCCGAGTCGCTCGACCTTGTTCGCCTCGTAGCCCTCGAAGTTGCCCTCGTACCAGTACCAAGCTGCCTCGTTGTCGCCGAAGCCACCTTCCCACGCGAGGATGTGGGTACAGGTGCGGTCCAGGAACCAGCGATCGTGCGAGATCACGACGGCGCAGCCGGGGAACTCTTCGAGAGCGTTCTCCAGCGAGCCGAGGGTTTCGACGTCGAGGTCGTTGGTGGGCTCATCGAGCAGGATCAGGTTGCCGCCCTGCTTGAGCGTCATCGCCAGGTTCAGGCGGTTGCGCTCACCACCGGAGAGGACGCCGGCCGGCTTCTGCTGATCGTGGCCCTTGAAACCGAACGAGCTGATGTACGCACGCGAGGGGAACTCGGTCTGGCCGACGACGATGAAATCGAGCCCGTCGGACACGGTCTCCCAGACCGTCTTCTTGGGGTCGATTCCGGAACGGTTCTGGTCGACGTAGGACAGCTTGACCGTCTGACCGATCTTGACCTCACCGGCGTCAGGCTCCTCGAGACCGACGATGGTCTTGAACAGCGTCGTCTTACCGACGCCGTTGGGGCCGATGACGCCGACAATTCCGTTGCGCGGCAACGTGAACGAAAGATCCTTGATCAGCACGCGGCCGTCGAATCCCTTGTCGAGGTTCGAGACCTCCACGACCACGTCACCCAGGCGCGGCGGTGCCGGGATCTGGATCTCGTCGAAGTCGAGTTTGCGGGTCTTCTCGGCTTCGTTCGCCATTTCCTCGTAGCGATCGAGACGAGCCTTGTTCTTGGCCTGGCGGGCCTTGGCGCCGGAACGAACCCATGCGAGCTCGTCCTTGAGGCGCTTCTGCAGCTTCTGATCCTTCTTGCCGGCAACTTCGAGGCGTGCAGCCTTCTGCTCCAGGTAGGTGGAGTAGTTGCCCTCGTACGGGTACAGGCGTCCGCGGTCGACTTCACAGATCCACTGCGCGACGTGATCGAGGAAGTAACGATCGTGGGTCACGGCGAGGATTGCGCCGGGGTAAGCAGCGAGGTGCTGCTCGAGCCACAGGACAGATTCGGCGTCGAGGTGGTTGGTGGGCTCATCGAGGAGCAGGAGGTCGGGCTTGCTCAGCAGCAGCTTGCAGAGCGCAACGCGTCGCTTCTCACCACCGGAGAGGTGGGTGACCATCTCTTCCGGCGGGGGGCAGCGCAGGGCGTCCATAGCCTGCTCGAGCTGCGAGTCGATCTCCCACGCGTCTGCGTGATCGAGCTTCTCCTGCAGCTCGCCCATCTCTTCCATGAGCTCGTCGGAGTAATCCGTGGCCATCAGCTCGGCGATCTCGTTGTACCGCTTGAGCTGGACCATCGTCTCTCCGAGACCGTCCTCGACGTTCTCGCGAACCGTCTTGGTCTCGTCGAGCTCCGGCTCCTGCATGAGGATGCCGACGGTCGCGCCCGGAGCCAGGAATGCCTCGCCGTTGCCCGGCTGGTCCAGTCCGGCCATGATCTTGAGGATGCTGGATTTACCAGCGCCGTTCGGTCCGACGACACCGATCTTCGCGCCGGGGTAAAAGCTCATCGTGACGTCATCGAGGATGACCTTGTCACCGTGCGCCTTGCGCACCTTCTTCATCGTGTAAATGAACTCAGCCATGACCGCCAGCCTATCGGTGTTTGTCCTATAACCCACATTGCGCGTTGGCGCTCACTCCGATGCGGGTTCTGCGGACAGTCCGAGGTCACCGACCAGATTCGCCGACATGCTCATCGACCCCCACGAAAACCGCGATGGGGACACCTCCGGGTGTCCCCAGGACGGCTCAGATCATTGCCCGGTGGATGCCCTTCGGCTCGCCACCGAGCTGCGAGAGCGTCGACGAATGGAAAATGGAACCAGGCACATGGATCGCGTGTGCCAAACCGGCATGAGCATCGCGCCAGAACCGCTGCATCGGCGTGTTCAACTGCAACGCGCCACCACCGGAACGAGCAAAGATCTCGTCCACCGCCCGCACCGCCCGCCACGCCGCAGCAGTCTGCGTACGCCGACCGATCGCACGAAGCTCGAACGAAACTTCCTGCCCCTTCTCGGTCATGTCCCAGAAACGATCCACCGTCTCCAAGATCGCAGCCCGAGAAGCAGCGATCTCGGCCGCAGCCTCACCGATCGCGAACAACACGTACGGATCTTCCTTGATCGGAACACCACTGACCGTCACACGCTCACGCTGCGCCGCCATATTGCACGCCAACGCACCCTCAGCAATACCGATCAACGACGAAGTGATCCCCAACGGGAAAATGCACGAGAACGGGAACTTGTACAACGTCTCCGTACGGCCCGCTTCCTTCCACGCCGTCCCGTCGAAAACCTTTCCCGCATCAAGAGTCCGATACGTCGGCAGGAACGCATCCTTGACGATCAGATCCTTCGACCCCGTACCGCGCAGCCCCACGACATTCCAGCTGTCCTGGTCGATGTCGTAATCGGAGCGCGGCAACAACACGTGCAGAATCTTCGGCGGCATCAACGGCTTACCGGACTCGTCACCGACCATCGCACCGATCATGATCCAGTCACAGTGATCAGTACCGGACGAGAACGACCAACGACCGTTGAGGATGTAGCCACCCTCGACCGGCCTCGCCACGCCCATCGGCGCATACGGTGACGCCATCCACGTATCAGGATCGGTTCCCCACACCTCTTCCTGAGCCTTGCGGTCGAAGAACGCAAGCTCCCACGGATGAACCCCGACGATGCCGCTGACCCAGCCCGTGGCACCGTCCATCGCGCCGATAGCCATTGCCGTCTCGGCGAATTCACGCGGATGTGCCTCGAGGCCTCCGAACTCCTTCGGCTGCAACATCCGGATGACGCCGGCGTCGCGCAAACGCTTCGCGCTGCCGTCCGTCAAGCGCATCAGCTTGTCGCCCTCGACTCCGTCGGCGCGGATCTCGTCGGCGAACTGTGAGATGTTGTCCAGAACCTGACCCATGATCTTTCCGCCTCCACTGATAGTCGATCAACGACCATTAAAGTAGAACACGTTCTAGAAACTTGCGGAAGTGAAATGGCCGACATTTCTTACACTCACACGGTCTGCAGTTCCGACGGGAGTTCGACGGCGTCGCTACCCGAGGCCGCAAGCAACTGTGCGTATCGCCCACCTTGTTGCACAAGTTCGTCGTGGGTGCCCTTTTCCACAACCACGCCCTGGTCGAGGACCGCGATGAGATCCGCATCTCGAACCGTGGAGAGTCGGTGCGCTACAACAAGAGTGGTGCGTCCGACCATCAGCTCGTCGAGCGCGTCCTGCAGCGCACGTTCAGTGCGATTATCCAAGGCGCTCGTCGCCTCGTCGAGGACCAGGATCGGCGGATTCCGCAGAACTGTGCGCGCGATCGCGATGCGCTGTTTCTCACCACCGGAGAATCGGTAGCCGCGCTCGCCGACCATGGTGTCGTACCCGTCGTCGAGACCCGAGATGAACTCGTGGATCTGCGCGATGCGCGCCGCTTGCTCGATCTCGGCGTCGGTGGCATCGGGTTTCGCGAACCGAAGGTTCTCACGAATCGTCGTATGGAAGAGGTACGTCTCCTGCGACACCACGCCCACCAGATCGGAGACCGTCGCCAGATCGAGGTCCCGCAGATCGATGTCGTCGATTCTCACCGATCCCGCAGTCGGGTCATACAGACGTGCGGCCAAGTATCCGAGGGTGGTCTTGCCCGAACCTGTGGAGCCGACCAGCGCCAAGGTTCCGCCGGCCGGGACCGCGAGGTCGATGTTGTCGAGAGTCTTGCTGTCGGTTCCTGGATACGAGAAGTCGACGTGGTCGAACCGAAGTTCGCCGGACATCTTGGTGCGGTCGAAGCTCTTCGACTCTTCCGGATCCGCGATGTCGATCGGCAGATCCAGGTACTCGAACACGCGACTGAACAGTGCCATCGAACTCTGCACCTCGACGCCCGTGTTGAGCAGCATCATGGTGGGGCGGAACAATTGTGTCTGCAGTGTGGTGAATGCGACGAGGGTGCCGACGGTGATGGTGTTGCCGTGATCGAGAGTGAAACCGGCGAACCAGTAGACCAGTGCGGGCATGGCTGCGAAGGTGATCGACATGGTCGCCATGCGCCACTTGCCGGCCATCATGGCCCGGAGTTCGACGTCCGCGACTTCCGCTGAACGCTCGGTGAATCGATCCGTCAGAGCCGACTTCGCGCCTGTCGTCTTGCCGAGGAGAATGCCACTGACGGAGAGAGATTCCTCCACCTGCACCGACAGATCACTGAGTAGCTTCTGCCGCTTACCCGAGATCTTGCGGCGCTCGTCACCGATCTTGCGTGCGATACGGATGAACACCGGCAAGATCGCCAGCGAGAAGATGGCAAGCCGCCAATCCAGAAGGAACAGAGCAACAATGGTGGCTGCCACGGTCGTTGCATTCTGCGCGATGGACGTTGCCGTGTTGGTGACCACCGACTGCATACCGCCGATGTCGTTGGCAATGCGCGACTGAACTTCTCCGGTTCGGGTTCGAGCGAAGAATCCGAGCGACTGATTCTGCAGATGCGAGTAGACCCGCACACGCAGTTGGTGCATCAGTTTCTGACCGATGCTGTTGGACATCCAAGTCTGCGCCACGCCGAGACAGCTCGTGATCACGGCAATGGCGATCATGCCGATGGCCAGAACGCTGACGAGTCCGAGGTTCTTGTCCGGGATCGCCTTGTCGAGCATTTCGCGTAGGAGCAGCGGACTGCCCAACGCCACGATCGCGCTGAGTGTGATGACCGCGGTGACGATGGCGATCTGAGTTCGATACGGCGCGAACAGTCCGAGTACGCGCTTTGCCGGTACGGAGTCCGCCGGAGTGATCTCGACAGCGGATCGTTCGATGTTTCGCATGTGATCTGGTTTCACGTTCTACCTCCTGGAGGCTTTCTCACCCTAGTTTCATATTGATGAGGTTACCTCACTATGAGGCTGACACCAACAACGCTAGACTGACGCCATGCATTCCCGAGAGCGCGAACTCACCGACGTAGTGATGTCCGTGGCACGGCTCATCCGCCGACGCCAAGTGGCAGCGCTGGAACCATTCGGTCTCTCGCCGTCGCAAAGCCGAGCGCTGCGAGTACTGACCCGAGTGGGCGAGCCGGTTCGACTCGGGTTTCTTGCCGAGCGATTGCGCATCGTTCCGCGGTCGGCGACCGACGTCGTGGATTCCCTCGAAGAGGCCGGATGGGTGCGCCGCACTCCCGATCCGAACGATCGGCGAGCTGTATTACTCGAGCTCACCGACGCCGGCGCTACCCTCGCTGCCGACGTCGCGAAAGCTCAACGACGCGAATCCTCGGATGTGTTCGACGACCTCGACGAGTCGGAGCGAGCAACTCTCACCGAACTTCTCGAGCGAGTGGACGCGGGGCACGACTCTCGGCCCCGCGACTGCCCGAAACCCTCGATCTGAGTTCTCACGCAGCGACGGTGTCGACTGCGTCCTCGACATTCTCCGCCGACGTCGGCTTGCTCTGACGCTCGATCTTCGAGATGCAACGAGCAAGGTCCGCGCCAACTGCCGTCGCCCGCAACTCGAGATCGGAACGAGGCACACCCTCTTTGGTCGTGTACTCGTTGGTGCGCAACTCCCCCGCCACCATGACCGGATCACCCTTCATGATGGATGCGCCGACGCCGGTGACCAACCGCCGCCAGCAGCTGACCGTGAGATAGAGGGTCGCTCCGTCCGTCCACTCTCCGGTCACCGCGTCTTTGCGACGCGTGTTGCTCGCCATCCGAAAGCTCAGCACCTCTTCGCCATTGGTTGTCTGCCGCTTCACCGGATTGGTGATGACGGTTCCGACAACCGTTGCATGCGTTTCGTACATGTCCGATCCCCCTTCGAACTCCAGAACCCGCCAACTGCCGCGGGGCCGATCATTGCGTCGGCAGTTTCGATTGTGGAACGGCAAACGCCTGGCTCGGGATTTCGATTTCCACCTGTGCATCGGCGGGACAGCTGTGGAGAAACAGCACTGCCCGAGCCAAACGGCCCGGGCAGTGTCGGAACTAAGTGCTAGTGGAGGATTCGTCGGATTTCTTCTCGCTGGGTGTCTCGTCCGCAGAGTCCTCGCTTGCAGTCTCCGCGTCAGCAGCCTCACGCGGTTTCCACCCCTCGCGGTCCCGCCTGGCCAATTCGGCGAACATGGCGTTGTGAGCAGCGAGGTCGGCGTCGTGGTCACGCTCGGCCGCACGGTCCGTTCGGCGCGCGGTCCTTCCGTCACTGCGCGACCACTGAACCAGCAGCGCGAGCATGACCACCATGAGTGGGATCTCGCCGGTCGCCCACGCGATGCTGCCGCCCAGCTGCTGATCGCCGATCAGGTCGTTGTTCCAACCGAGTCCGAGCGAGCGGAAGTACGCGCCGCCCATGACGGCGGTGGTGCTCATCAATGCCACGCCGAAAAACGCGTGGAACGGAAGTGAGCCGAAGACCATCGCCAGCTTGGTCACCGGCTGCAATTGGCGTGGTGACGGGTCTATTCCGATCGCCACCCAGTAGAAGAGATAGCCGCTGAGGATGAAGTGCAGGTTCATCAGCAGGTGAGCGCTGTGCGAGTCGACGGTCGCGCCGTAGATTCCGCCGAGATACAGCGCGTAGAAACCGCCGACGAAGAGAACTGCCGCCACGATCGGGTGGGTGATGAATCGCGAGAACGGGCTGTGCAGCGCGGTCAGAATCCACTCGCGAATGCCTGGCACGCCGTCCTTGCCTGCCGGATCGAGCGCCCGCAGAGCCAAAGTGATCGGCGCACCCAGAACCAGCAGGACTGGGCCCAACATCGACAGCGCCATATGTGCGCCCATGTGAACGCTGAAGACTGCCGGCGCGTACTTGCCGACACCGGACGACGTGGCGATCAGGAGCACCGCGCAACCGCTCATCCAGGCGATGGTTCGGCCGACGGGCCAGGAGTCCCCACGCTTGGCCAGCTTGCGCAGGCCGATGCCGTACAGAATCGCCGCAGCAATTGCGGCGGTGCCGAACATGAGGTCGAATCGCCAGTCCGTCACGAACGCCATGAACGACGGCGGGTCCGGAAGGTTGTAACCGAGTTCGACCTCGGGGATCGAGGGAATCGACAGCGGCGGAGGCGGCGGGGTACGACCGAGGCCGATCGCGAGACCGATGGTCGCCGCCATCACGATCGTTTCAGCGCCGGCAAATCGAATCAGAGCAGAGCGACTCTTCGGGTTCTCCGCCAATGCCGGCAGCGCCCGACTCCGCTGAGCCCAACCGAAGAACCCGAGGATGATCAGTGCAACTGTTTTGGCGACGATCAATCGCCCGTAGGTCGTGGTGAACACGTCGTCGAGAGGCAGACGGACAATCGCATTGATGACGCCGCTGAATCCCATGACGACGAAGCAGATGGATGCGACCGTCGAAAAGCGCCGAGCCGCTACGTCGGTGTAATCGCCGCCGCGCCGCGCGTGTGCCAGTAGCGCGAACAAGCCGCCGGCCCAGAGCGAAGCCGCCACGAGGTGCAGGATCAGGCTGTTGGTAGCGATGTCATGCGAGCCGCCCGAAGACGAGTGACCGGTGAGAGCGAGCGGCATCAGTCCGAGTAGACCGACCAGCAGCAGGAGCGGAGTCCACCACCAGCGCAGTGTCAGTCGGGCCAGGATCGCCAGAACAACCGCGATGATCGCCGTCCAGCGCCAGGCGCCGGCGATCTCGACCTGATCGAGTCCCGACCAGAGGTTTGCCGGTTTGATCGCTTCGGCGAACGGCTGACCCGACGTGTCGGAGAGCGTCAGAGGCACCATCATGAACGAACAGATTGCCCACACGATCGCGGCGTGCGATGCAGTTCGGACTGCTCGATAGCCATCGACGTCGAGGACGCCCGACTTCTGCGGCGGCACGAAGAACGCGGCCAACAGCAGTGACCCGATCGCGATGACCGCGGCGATCTCCCCCAGTGCACGCATCGCGGGGAGGCCGTATGTGGTGATCGGACCTGGATCCGGGATACCCAGAAGAGTCAGTGCCTGCGACGCGGAGAATCCCACCACGATGGCTGCGGTGAGCCCTGCGATGAGTCCACTGACCACGAATATCGCGGTCGAAGAAGCGGGTGCACCGCTGTGCTGTGTGGACTCCGGTGGGGAATCTGTCGGCGCGAGGTCGGGTGTAGCCATACCTCAAGGGTAGGACCTTCGCGAACCGACTACGACAACGCGTCGGAGTTGGGCGGCGCGCGTCACATCCCGAACCCTCGAGTATGATGTTCCACGCGCCTCCGTAGCTCAGGGGATAGAGCAAGAGCCTTCTAATCTCTTGGTCGCAGGTTCGAATCCTGCCGGGGGCACCACAAGATTTGATTCACGGATAGTCACACTGCGTGGACGAGCGGCCGCTGGGCAGAGCAGTCCGATCCGGACCGAAACCTAGCCCACAAATTACGTGCCGTCCGCAGTAATCTGCCTCGCATGAAGAAGGCACTTCCGAAGACCCTGAAGTCACTCGCCCGGACGGTTGGAATCCTGGCATTCGCGATCGTCGTGGTATCCGTCGTCGAGAGGTTCACCGGAGCACATCAACCGACGACCGGTCCCGCGTCGTTGACCGGACCCGACCAATCGTTGTAGCCCTTCCCTTGCGACAAAGGCCGTCTCACGAAGTTCTACGACGAGAGCCGGTAGGCAATTGCCCACCAATGCCGGCTGAGTCGCGTGCACCGCGCTATACAGAGCGGCCGTGAGTGTCACAGAACCTCTCAGCTCTGGATCCCAAGGCGTAACAGCAGCCGGGGCAGTCGAACCTTGCGGGCAGCCATGGGTGTAGCACCAATGACACAAGCTGCGTCAGAATGGTTGCGCGAGAACTCGATTCGTAGGTCCGATTTCGCGAAGTGTCCAGAGAGCTGCGAAAAGTACCGGCTGTGGGACCTCGCGGCTACTCGGTGCGGTTGCTCGGATGTGGCGACTGCGCACCGATCGAACCGGCCGCATCCGCCGTCAGCGACTACGCAACGACCGTCACCATTTGACTCCGGGCATCGAAAGCGCTTGAAAAGTAAGCCATTTCATCGTGCCGAGATGCGCGAGAACGACCTGAACTTGCGAGGTCTCGAGATCTTCGAAGAAGCCTCCGACGTGGCATTTTCCGAGATCCACTCACATCCCAGGCAGTGCCTCATCCGTGCGCACAAGAGCGTCGCCAAAAGTCGCTGCGGCGCGTGATCAGCTGGACTGACGTAACCGTACCGAAGGCTTTCTACGAAAAGCTGGGCGATTCTTCGTCTCGAAATGCCATGTCGGCCCCCGAAGCATTAGCGACGGTTAACTCAGGCCGAAATCCAATCTGCTAAGAAAAACGAATCTAATGTGACCCCTATCTCTGGATCCTTTCAGAACAGGGGTTTCGATGACGCGCGACTGAATTCACCCCCTAATTCACCCTCCTCCTATACACAGAAAAATGATTTGCATTTATGTCGAGCGTGTGTGCACAGATAATTCGCTCCACGCCTTGTCGTTCCGACAGCAAATAAGGGGCGGTGAACTGCATAAAGGCCCATTCGGTACAGCAGCGCCGACTCGGCTCGGCCGCTCACCGATTGTCGACAAGGGCCAAGGCAGGCATGCAACTGATGGTCGAGATCGAATTGTGATGAACCAGCCAGTTAACTTGAAAGAAATCAACGGAAGATAGATATACCCAGCTAAGCGCAGTTTTTCTTGCATGGACGCACGTCCATGGCGTGTCCAGCTATGCGATTTGCTCGTGTTAGATTCCTGATTGCGCATCGCCCGGTTTGCGCCTTCTGCGTTGTTTGCGCGGAATTTGCATCTTCTCGCGAACGGCCCCGCGCACATTTCTTTACGTTGTGCCAAAGAAAGGAATTTCATGAAAACCGTCACGGCAGCGAAGCACGCAGCACGAAGACTCCCCCTCGGAGCCATCGCACTGTTGCTATTGCTATCCGGGATGGTGCTCATGCCCGAACTGCAATGAATCGCGCAGGAAAGATCCTCGGCCGCAGCCTTTAGTACCTCGTAGGTCGTCGCGTTAGGGAATGCCGGCGGTCGATCTTTCTTGGAATTTCCTGGCCTACCCAGAGCCGGCCGTCGGTCTGCGCTGGCGCCAACCAGGTCCGATTACCAACTGTTCGGCTCCGCAATAGGACGCCTGAGAATCACCAACGCTCGCATTCAGGCTCCAGAGCTGCTCCAAGGTCCCGTTTCGCTATTCGCCGGCCCCGGAAACGGGGCCTAAATCATGTGTTCTGAACGAAAGGTGTTCGTCATGCGTAACCGTGTCTTCCCGCGTCGTGCCGGGGAGGGGGTGGTGTCTCGGTGGGCG